>NZ_DJTK01000008.1:0-15753 GCF_002438225.1 Pseudomonas sp. UBA6310
CAAGCTGCAACTGGTGCCGGGCGCGAGGATCGGTCTGCTCGGGCCGAACGGCGCCGGCAAGTCGACCCTGATCAAGACCCTGGCCGACGAGATCCAGCCGCTCGGCGGGCGCCTGACCCGCGGCGAGAACCTGGTCATCGGCTACTTCGCCCAGCATCAGCTGGATGCCCTCGACGACAAGGCCAGCCCGTTGCTGCACTTGCAGCGCATCGCCCCCGGCGAGCGCGAGCAGACCCTGCGCGATTTCCTCGGTGGCTTCGACTTCCGTGGCCCGCGCTGCGACGAGCCAGTGCTGAATTTCTCCGGTGGCGAAAAGGCCCGCCTGGCGCTGGCGTTGATCGCCTGGGGCAAGCCGAACCTGCTGCTGCTCGACGAACCGACCAACCACCTCGACCTGGAGATGCGCCTCGCGCTGACCATGGCGCTGCAGGATTTCGAGGGCGCCGTGCTGGTGGTCAGCCACGACCGGCACCTGCTCAAGAGCACCACCGACGAATTCCTGCTGGTCGCCGATGGGCGCGTGCAGGCCTTCGACGGCGACCTCGAGGATTACGCCCGCTGGCTGCTGGACTACCGCGCGCGGCAGCAACCGGTGGCGGTTGCCAGCGGCGCGGACAAGACCGACAAGCGCGCCCAGCGGCAGGCCGCCGCGGCGTTGCGTCAGCAACTGGCGCCGCACAAGCGCGAGGCCGACAAACTGGAGAAGCAGCTCGGCGAGGTGCAGGAGAAGCTCGCCGCGCTGGAGACCCGGCTCGGCGACGCGGCGCTCTACGAGGCGGGACGCAAGGACGAGCTGCGCGATCTGCTGGCCAGCCAGACGAGCCTCAAGGTGCGTGAGAGCGAGCTGGAGGAGCACTGGCTGGAGGCGCTGGAGGTCCTCGAAGGCCTGCAGCGCGAACTGGAGGCGGCATCGTGAACGAGGTCTACCTGCTCCTGCAGCAGAGCTGGCTGCAGCCGGTGTTCGAGGGGCTGAAGATCCTGCTCATCGTGCTGGTCGCCTACATCCTCCAGCGCCTGGTATGGCGGGGGCTGACGCGCCTCGGCGAGCGCTACCAGCTGCCGGTGGAACTGCTGCTGCCGCTGCGCGGTGGCTTGCGCTGGTTCATCATGGGCAGCGCCTTCATCATGGTGCTCGAGCGCCTCGGCGTCTCGGTGACCGTGCTCTGGACAGCGGTGTCGGGCTTCATCGCGGTGGCCGCCGTGGCCTTCTTCGCGATCTGGAGCGTGCTCTCCAACCTGTTCTGCGCGGTGCTGATCTTCACCGTCGGGCCGTTCCGCCTCGGCGACGTGGTCGAGGTGCTGGACGCCTCGGACAAGCCCGGCATCAAGGGTCGCGTCGCCTTGATCAACCTGCTCTTCACCACCCTGGAAGAAGTCGACGAGCACGGCAACACCTGCTCGGTGCAGATCCCCAACACGCAGTTCTTCCAGAAGTCGGTGCGCCGCTGGCGCGGCTCCGAACCCTTCACTCTGTTCTCCAACCGCGACGAATGATCGGAAGGTAAATCCCATGGCACTGCATACCTGGCTTGCGTTCCTGGTGGCCTGTTGGGTCATCAGCCTGTCCCCCGGCGCCGGAGCCATCGCCTCGATGTCGGCGGGCCTGCAGTACGGATTCTGGCGCGGCTACTGGAATGCGCTGGGGCTGCAGATCGGCCTGGCGCTGCAGATCGCCATCGTCGCCGCCGGTGTCGGCGCGGTGCTGGCCACCTCGGCGCTGGCCTTCGCCCTGATCAAGTGGTTCGGCGTCGTCTACCTGGTGTGGCTGGCGATCAAGCAATGGCGCGCGCTGCCCGCCGACCTGCCGGATGCCGCTGCCGCACGCCCCATCGGCCGGCCGCTGAGCCTGGTCCTGCGCGGCTTCCTGGTGAACGCCAGCAACCCCAAGGCGATCGTCTTCATGCTCGCGGTGCTGCCGCAGTTCATCGATCCGGCGCAGCCGCTGATGGGGCAGTACCTGGTGCTCGGCGCGACCATGATCGTCGTCGACCTGATCGTCATGGCCGGCTACACCGGCCTCGCTTCGCGGGTTCTGCGCCTGCTGCGCACGCCGCGCCAGCAGCGCCTGATGAACCGCAGTTTCGCCGTGCTGTTCGTCGGCGCCGCCGGGTTGCTGGCAACGGTGCGCCGGGCCGTGGTGTGAGCGAAACGTCGGTGCGCGTCTGGATCGACGCCGACGCCTGCCCCAAGGCGGCCAAGGAACAGGTGGTCAAGTTCGCCCTCAAGCGGCGCTTCCAGGTGCTGCTGGTAGCGGGCCAGGCGCAGATCAAACCGGCCTTCGCGTTGGTGCAACTGATCGTGGTGCCGAGCGGCCCGGATGCTGCCGACGATTACCTGGTGGAGCACGCCGAGCCCGGCGATCTGGTGATCTGCAGCGACGTGCCGCTGGCCGACCGGCTGGTGAAGAAGGGCGTGCTGGCGCTCGATCCACGCGGCAAGGTGTTCGACGAGCACAACATGGGCGAACGCCTGGCGGTGCGCAACCTGTTCACCGACCTGCGCGAGCAGGGCCAGGCTGGCGGCGGTCCGGCAGCCTATTCGGAGCGTGATCGGCAGGCCTTCGCCAATACGCTGGACCGGCTGCTCGTGCAGTTGATGCGTTAGGCGCCGGCTTCTCAGGCCATTTCCAGGACCTGGTCCACCAGCTTGTTGATCCCGGCGGCCGCTTCCGCGATGGACTGGGCGAGCATGTAGGCCGGCGTGGTCACCAGCTTGTGCTCGGGGTCGACGACGATGTTGTCCACCTCGCACTCCTCGTGCCGCGCGCCCATCTGGGCCAGCGCCGCCGCCGTGTCGGCGTCCTTGCCGATGGTGCAGGTGACGCCTTCGCCGAAGATCTTCGCCGCCATCGACGGCGCGATGCACATCAGCCCGATGGGCTTTTCCGCGGCGGCGAAGGCCTGGGCCAGCGCCAGCACGTCGGGCTGCACGCTCATGTTGGCGCCGCTGACGGCGAAATCGCAGAGGTTCTTCGCCGCGCCGAAACCGCCGGGCACGATCAGCGCGTCGAACGCGTCGGCCTTGGCTTCGCGCAGATCCTTGACCTGGCCGCGGGCGATGCGCGCCGACTCGACCAGCACGTTGCGCGTCTCGGACACCTCGTCGCCGCTGAGGTGGTCGACGACCTGCAACTGGGCGATGTTCGGCGCGAAGCACTGCACCTGCGCACCACGCTGGTCGAGGCGCAGCAGGGTGAGCACGCTTTCGTGGATTTCCGCGCCGTCATAGACGCCGCAACCGGAAAGGATCACCGCTACTTTCTTGCTCATCGCCATTCTCCTGGGCAGGTGGAACGCTTCGGCGCCGCTAGCTGCAGGGCCGTCATTCATATGGATGTCACGATTGTGCGGCGGTTCAGCCACCGGCGCGATGCGGCGGGGCGAGGCTCAGCCGCGACGCGCCAGGTGCAGGCGGCGCAGCCACAGCAGGACGCCGCCGAGCAGCAGCGCGCCAAGCACGTAGAGCTCGTAGCGGCGCAGGTTGCCGAGCAGCCCTTCGAGGGCGGCACCGAAGTGATAGGCGGCCACGGTCAGTACGGTGGCCCAGACCAGCGCGCCGAGGGCGTTGAGCAGCAGGTAGCGTCCGGGTGAATAACCGGACAGGCCGATCGCCACCGGCATGACCGTGCGCAGGCCGTAGACGAAGCGGAAACCCAGCACCCAGAGGTCGGGATGGCGGCGGAAGTAGGTCAGTGCCCTGTCGCCCAGCACCTGCCAGCGCGGACGACGTTGCAGGATCGCGCGGCCGTGGCGGCGACCCAGGTAGAACCACAGTTGGTCGCCGGCGTAGCTGCCGAGGAAGGCGGTGAGCACCACCAGTTGCACGTTGAGGTAGCCGCGAAAGGCCAGGAAACCGGCTACCACCAGGATCGTCTCGCCCTCGAAGAAGGTACCCAGGAACAGGGCGATGTAGCCGAAATTCTCCAGCAGGTGTTCGAGCATGGCGGGGGTTAAGCCGGGAAAAGGTAGGGCGCAGCCTACTCCTATCGCGGCCGCACGGAAAAGCACGCGGATCAATGCGCCCGGTCGCTCGACGGATCGCGCGGGGCTGGTGACAATGTTCGCTTGAGTGCCTTTGCGGCACCTGCCGTCATCAAAGGGTCATAATGACGGCCTATAACCGTCACACTGTGCCCGCTCGTGCGGGTCTGGAGTCCGCCGTGAGTTTTACCCCCGCCAATCGCCTGTTCCCTGCCACCCGCCTGCGGCGCAACCGCCGCGACGAGTTTTCCCGTCGTCTGGTGCGGGAGAACCAGTTGAGCGTGGATGACCTGATCCTCCCGGTGTTCATCCTCGATGGCGAGAACCGCCGCGAGCCGGTCGCCTCGATGCCCGGCGTCGAGCGGCTGTCGATCGACCAGTTGCTGATCGACGCCGAAGAGCTGGTCGAGCTGGGGATTCCCTTGATCGACCTGTTCCCGTTCATCCCGGTCGAGCGCAAATCCCTCGACGCCGCCGAAGCCTGGAATCCCGATGGCTTGGTGCAGCGGGCGATCCGCGCGCTGCGCAAGCGCTTCCCCGAGCTGGGCGTGATGACCGACGTGGCGCTCGACCCGTACACCACGCACGGCCAGGACGGCATCATCGACGCCGACGGCTACGTGCAGAACGACATCACCATCGACGCGCTGGTCAAGCAGACCCTGTCCCACGCCGAGGCCGGCGCGCACATCGTCTCGCCGTCGGACATGATGGACGGGCGCATCCAGGCGATGCGCGAGGCGCTGGAGGTGGCCGAGCATCCGAACGTGCGGATCATGGCCTACTCGGCCAAGTACGCCAGTGCCTACTACGGCCCGTTCCGTGACGCCATCGGCTCGTCCGGCAATCTCGGCTCGGGCAACAAGTACAACTACCAGATGGACCCGGCCAACGGTGACGAGGCGCTGCACGAAGTCGCCCTCGACCTCGCCGAAGGCGCCGACATGGTCATGGTCAAGCCGGGCTTGCCCTACCTCGACGTATTGCGCCGGGTGAAGGACGAATTCCGCGTGCCGACCTTTGTCTATCAGGTCAGCGGCGAGTACGCGATGCACATGGCGGCCATCCAGAACGGCTGGCTGTCCGAGGCGGTGATCATGGAATCGCTGATCGCCTTCAAGCGCGCCGGTGCCGACGGCATCCTCACCTATTTCGCCAGACACGCGGCCAAGGCCCTCAAGCAAGGGCATTGAGATCACGCAGGAGACTCGATGAACAGCAGCGAAGGACTCACTGAAACCCCGCTCGACGAGGTGCCGGCCCTGGCCATCGCCGAGACGCCGCAAACCCCGCCCGTGGAGGCGCTGCCCGAGGTGGCCCCCGCCGAGCCGGCCGCGCCGGTTCCGGGGGTCGACGACAGCAGCCTGTACATCCACCGCGAGTTGTCGCAGCTGCAGTTCAACATCCGCGTGCTGGAGCAGGCGCTGGACGAGTCCCAGCCGCTGCTGGAACGGCTGAAGTTCCTGCTGATCTTTTCCAGCAACCTCGACGAGTTCTTCGAAATCCGCGTCGCCGGGCTGAAGAAGCAGATCACCTTCGCCCGCGAGCAGGCCGGCGCCGATGGCCTGCAGCCGCACCAGGCGCTGGCGCGGATCGCCGACCTGGTGCATGAGCAGGTCAACCGCCAGTACGCGATCCTCAACGACATCCTTCTGCCGGAACTGGCCAAGCACAACGTCAACTTCATCCGTCGCCGCTACTGGACGCCGAAGCTGAAGGCCTGGGTCCGTCGCTATTTCCGCGACGAGATCGCGCCGATCATCACGCCGATCGGCCTCGACCCGACGCACCCGTTCCCGCTGCTGGTGAACAAGAGCCTGAACTTCGTCGTCGAGCTGGAGGGGATGGACGCCTTCGGCCGCGACTCCGGCCTGGCCATCATTCCGGCGCCGCGCCTGCTGCCGCGGGTGATCCGCGTGCCCGAGGACGTCGGCGGGGCCGGCGACAACTTCGTGTTCCTCTCCTCGATGATCCACGCGCATGCCGACGAGCTGTTCCACGGCATGAAGGTCAAGGGCTGCTACCAGTTCCGCCTGACGCGTAACGCCGATCTGTCGGTCGATGCCGAGGACGTCGAGGATCTGGCGCGTGCGCTGCGCGGCGAACTGTTCTCGCGGCGCTACGGCGATGCCGTGCGCGTCGAGGTGGTGGAAAGCTGTCCGAAGCCGCTCACCGACTACCTGCTCAAGCAGTTCGGCCTGTCCGAAAGCGAGCTGTACAAGGTCAACGGGCCGGTCAACCTGACCCGCCTGTTCAGCATCACCGGCCTCGACAGCCATCCCGAGCTGCAGTACGCGCCGTTCACGCCGCTGATTCCCAAGCAGCTGCAGAACCGCGACAACCTGTTCAACGTGGTCGGCAAGCTCGACTACCTGCTGATGCACCCGTTCGAATCCTTCACCCCGGTGATCGACCTGCTGCGCCAGGCCGCCAAGGACCCCAGCGTGCTGGCGATCAAGCAGACGCTGTACCGTTCCGGGGCCAACTCGGAGATCGTCGATGCGCTGGTCGATGCCGCGCGCAACGGCAAGGAGGTCACCGCGGTGATCGAGCTGCGCGCGCGCTTCGACGAGGAATCCAACCTGCAACTGGCGAGCCGCCTGCAGGCCGCCGGCGCAGTGGTGATCTACGGTGTGGTCGGCTTCAAGACCCACGCCAAGATGATGCTGATCCTGCGGCGCGAGAACGGCGAGCTGCGCCGCTACGCGCACCTCGGCACCGGCAACTACCACGCCGGCAATGCCAAGCTGTACACCGACTACAGCCTGCTGACCGCCGACGTGGCGCTCTGCGAGGACCTGCACAAGCTGTTCAACCAGTTGATCGGCATGGGCAAGACGCTGCGCATGAAGAAACTGCTACATGCGCCGTTCACCCTGAAGAAGAACCTACTGGAGATGATCAACCGCGAGGGCGTCGCCGCCAGCGAAGGGCGTCCGGCGCAGATCATGGCCAAGGTCAACTCGCTGACCGATCCGAAGATCATCCGCGCCCTGTACAAGGCCAGCCAGGCGGGCGTGAAGATCGACCTGGTGGTGCGCGGCATGTGCTGCCTGCGTCCGGGTGTGCCGGGCGTTTCGCACAACATCCAGGTGCGCTCCATCATCGGCCGGTTCCTCGAACACAGCCGCATCTACTACTTCCTCAACGGCGGCGACGAGAAGATCTTCCTCTCCAGCGCCGACTGGATGGAGCGCAACCTCGACAAGCGCATCGAGACCTGCTTCCCGGTGGAGGGCAAGAAGCTGATCACGCGGGTGAAGAAGGAACTGGAGTCGTACCTGACCGACAACTCCCAGGCCTGGGCGCTGCAGTCGGACGGCAGCTACGTGCGCTGCAGCCCGACCGGCAACCAGAACTCACGCAACGCACAGGCCACGCTGTTCGATCGGCTGACGAATTCGGTGACCGCGCGCTGAGCAACGCGCCAGGGTTTGCCGCCACTCGCCCGGACACCCGGGCGAATCCCTTCAGATGCGCCCGCGAACCTGCTTCGGCGTCAGCCCGAACTGACGCTTGAACGCCGTGGCGAAGTTCGTCGCGCTGTTGTAGCCGGCGATCCAGGCCGCCTGGGCCACGTTGGCGCCTTGCCTTTCCAGTGCTTCGCGGGCCTCCAGCAGCTTGCGCGCGCGCTGGTACTCGAAGACGGTGGTCCCTTTGTGCAGGCGGAACTGGCGCTGCAGGGTGCTGGTATTGACGCCGGCTTCCCGCGCGATCCGTTCCAGCGACCAGCCATCGGCGGCGCCGCTGTCGAGCAGCTCCACCACCCGCAACAGCCGCCGGTGTTCGTGCGGACGCAGGCTGCCGGCCGGCAGCGTCGCCTCGTGGGTGATCGTGGTCAGCGCCTCGCCGGCGATCTCCAGTGCGCGACTTTCCAGGTAGAGGTTCTGCAGCATCGGGCTGTAGCCGGGCGGGCAGAGCATCTGTTCGGCCAGCGCCAGCAGCCGCGCCGACGGCTGCCAGTGGCGCACCTCGAGGTGCTGGCGCTTGAAGCCGACGATCTGCGCGTAGCCGGCGTGCTCGTCGAGCCCGCCGGACTCGAACCACTCCGGCGCCAGGCTCACCACCAGCTTGCGGACATGCGCGCCGCGCTTCGCCTCGCGGCTGAACAGCGCGGGTTCGGCGAGGGCGATCGCCAGGCCTTCCGGCGGCGCACCGAGCCTGCTGCCGATGCGCAGCGCCTTGTCGCCGTAGCGCACGTCGCTGTGCCCTTCGAGGAAGAGGGCAAAGCTCAGGCGTGGCAGGACTTCCACCTCGGTGCAGAAATCCTGCAGCTCATGGCAGTCGGAACAATGCAGCGACAACCCGGTACGCAGGTTGTGCCAGCGTACCTGGCCCTGGAACAGGCGCTCCTCGTCCGCCGACTCGTTGCGCAGGAAGCGCAGCCGGGTTTCCGAATTCAGCAGATTGGAACGGCCGACGAAGGATTCGGGGCTGCACATGGAGGCTCCTTGCGACGAGTCGGCGGCAGGCCGGCTCCGGGAAAACGACTTCGAGCAGGAGAGTGGATGGCGCAAACCTTTTGCTCGTTTGCGCAAACCTTTTGCGGGTAGCGCTGTGGAAGACTACCGCCCGACATCAGTTGATGCAAATCGTTATCATTTGATTGGGTGCGGATTTCGCGCCCGTTCGGGGAGTTCACCGTGGCAACAGTCGCAAAACCGCCCATCTTCATCCGTCGCCGCCTGGTCGTCGCGTTGTTGGCCGCCAGCACCGGACTGGCCCACGCGGCCGACATGGACACCGACAGCTCCGCCGCGAGCTCGGCCATCCAGCTGGAGGAAGGCAAGGTCCTCGGCACCGCCGCCGAAGAGCTCAAGCAGGCACCGGGCGTTTCGGTGATCACCGCCGAAGACATCAGGAAGTCGCCGCCGGCCAACGACCTTTCGGAAATCATCCGCCGGATGCCGGGCGTCAACCTGACCGGTAACTCCACCAGCGGTCAGCGTGGCAACAACCGGCAGATCGACATCCGCGGCATGGGCCCGGAGAACACCCTGATCCTGGTGGACGGCAAGCCGGTGAGTTCGCGCAACTCGGTGCGCATGGGCTGGCGTGGCGAGCGCGACAGTCGCGGCGATACCAACTGGGTACCGGCCGAACAGATCGAACGCATCGAGGTGCTGCGTGGTCCCGCGGCGGCGCGCTACGGCTCGGGCGCGGCGGGCGGTGTGGTGAACATCATCACCAAGCCGCCGACCGAGGAAATGCACGGCAACGCGACCGCGTACATGAGCTTTCCCGCCCACAAGGAAGAGGGCGCCAGCAAGCGCATCAACTTCTCCCTCGACGGGCCGCTCACCGAAAACCTTTCCTACCGGTTCTACGGCAACGTGGCGAAGACCGACATGGACGACGCGGACATCAACGCCGGGCATCAATCGCCGCGCACCGGAACCAACGCCGCCAGCCTGCCGGCTGGCCGCGAAGGGGTGCGCAATCGGGACCTGAACGGACAGCTGGACTGGCGCTTCGCCGACGGGCAGAAGCTGAAGCTGGAAGCCGGCTTCAACCGCCAGGGCAACCTGTACACCGGCGACACCCAGAACACCAACACCAACGCCCTGGTGCAGCAGATGTTGGGACATGAAACCAATACCCTGTACCGCCAGAGCTATGCGCTGACGCACGAAGGCGAGTTCGATTTCGGCTCGACGATGAGCTACCTGCAGTACGAGCGCACGCGTAACCGCCGCCTTGGCGAGGGGCTCGCCGGCGGTATCGAGGGAATCTTCAACCCGAACGGCGCCCTCGGCCCAGTCGGCGTGAGCACCGCCGAGCTGAAGACCACCACCGCCCACAGCGAAGTCAGCCTGCCGTGGGAAACCGCCATGCCGCAGGTCGCGACGATCGGCGTGGAATGGCAGGACCAGCGCCTGGACGACAGCAGCTCGAACTCGCTGAACTTCTCGCTGCCGCAGTTCGGCAACAACACCCTTCCGGGGATCGATGCCACCAATCGCGGCAGCAAGACGTCGGCGCGCCTGGCTTCGGTGTTCTTCGACGACAACATCGAGTTGCGTCCGGGCACGACCCTGACGCCGGGCCTGCGCTTCGACCATCACAGCGAGTCCGGCAGCAACTGGAGCCCGGCGCTGAACCTGTCGCATGCATTGACCGACGCCTTGAGCCTCAAGGCCGGTATCGCGCGCGCCTACAAGGCGCCCAACCTTTACCAGACCAACCCAAACTACCTGCTCTACAGCGCCGGCCAGGGGTGCTGGGGCGGCGCCGGAAGCGGCGCCAGCGCCGGCTGCTATCTGGTCGGCAACAAGAACCTCGAGGCCGAAACCAGCATCAACAAGGAACTGGGCGTCGAGTTCAACGAGGGCGGCATCACGGCCGGCGTCACCTACTTCCGCAACGATTACCGCAACAAGATCGAAGCGGGCACCAGCCCGGTCGCCTATTCCTCCACCGGCCGCCGGGTGTTCCAGTGGGACAACGTCGACAAGGCGCTGGTCGAGGGCATCGAAGGTACGCTGAACCTGCCGCTGAGCGAGTCCGTCACCTGGAACAACAATTTCACCTACATGCTGCAGTCGAAGAACGAGGACACCGGCGATCGCCTGTCGATCATCCCGAAGTACACCCTCAACTCCATGCTCGACTGGCAGGCGACCGAGCAGCTCTCGCTGCAGGCCACCGTCGTGTACTACGGCAAGCAGCAGCCTAAGAAGTACAACTACCAGGGCGTTGCGGTCTCGGGCAGCGAGGCCCGGGAAATCTCGCCCTACGCCATCGCCGGGCTCAGCAGCACCTATGCGTTCAGCGAGAAGCTGAGCGTCACCGCAGGCGTATCGAACCTGTTCGACAAGCGCCTCTACCGCGAGGGCAACTCGCAAACCACAGGGACCGCGCCGAACCAGATATTCGGTGCCGGCGCCTACACCTACAACGAACCTGGGCGGACGTTCTACACCAGCGTCAGCACGTCCTTCTGAGGGGCGTGAGTCCCGAAGCGCGGCGCCGCAGGGTCGCCGTGCTTCGTCCTGCCAGACCAACCGTGAACCGCTGATGAGAACCGCCGCCGCGCGCGCGGCGCGGCCTGCGGTCGACCGACGAGGAACAAGCGATGAACCACTTCCATGCCCGGGTGCCGACCGCACAGGCGTCGCGCAACATGACCCGGCTGTGCAAGCACTTCCGCCACAAGGTCAGCGTGGACTATGACGAGCGCGAGGCGAACGCGGCGTTTCCCTTCGGCCTGTGCCGCATGCGCGCCGAGGCGGACGCGCTGCTGCTGGACTGCCAGGCCGAACCCGGCGAGGCGCTGGCGCGCCTGCAGTTCGTGCTCGCCGACCACCTGCTGCGCTTCTCGCGCGATGAACGCCTGACGGTCGAGTGGCAGGACGGGGCGAACCCGCAGATGTGAGCCGGCTCAGCGCGCCTTGAGCTGATAGCCGACCCGCGCCAGCCATTCGGCTTCCTGGGCGAAGTCGGCCTGGGTCAGCGGGTTGTTCTCCAGCCAGCCGTCCGGGAAGACCATTTCCAGGCTGCGCCGTCCGGCCTTGAGCTGGACCTTGGGCATTTCCTGGGTGCCGCGGATGTGGTGGAAGAGGATCGCGAAGCGCAGCAGGATGCACAGCCGCACCAGCTTGTCGGAGTCGGCGGTGAACTCCACGTACTTGTCGCGCGGGATGTTGCGGCGGTGGCCGCGCACCAGCAGGGCGAGCATCTGCTGATCCTGGCGCGAGAAGCCGGCCAGGTCGGAGTGCTCGATGAGGTAGGCGCCGTGCTTGTGGTAATGGTAGTGGGCGATGTCCAGGCCGATCTCGTGGACCCGCGCGGCCCAGGTCAGCAGTTCCTTCCAGGCCTCGTCGCGCAGGTCCCAGGCGTCGGCGACCTGCTCGTAGGCCGACAGGGCCTTGGCTTCGACCCGCGCGGCCTGTTCCAGGTCGACGTGGTAGCGCTCCATCAGCGATCCGAGGGTGCGCTCGCGGACATCCTCGTGGTGCTGGCGGCCAATCAGGTCGTAGAGCACGCCCTCGCGCAGCGCGCCCTCGGAGTGCAGCATCTGGTCCAGCTCGAGGGCGTCGTAGATCGCCTCGAGGATCGCCACGCCCGCCGGGAAGATCGCCCGACGGTCGGGCTTCACGCCGTCGAGGTCGATGCGCTCGACATCGCCCAGCTTGAGCAGGCGGATCTTCAGCAGTTTCAGGCCCTGCGGGTTGACCTCGCCGTTGCCGTTGCCCTCGCCGCGAATCGCCAGGCCAACCGCGCGGATGGTGCCGGAGGCGCCGAGCGCTTCCTGCCAGCCGAGGCGGCGCAGCGCATGTTCGATGCCCATCAGTTCCAGGCGCGCCGCAGTGTAGGCCTGAGCGTAACGCGCCGAGGTGATCTTGCCGTCGCGGAAATAGCGCTGGGTGAAACTGACGCAGCCCATCTGCAGGCTTTCCCGCAGGAGTGGTTCGAAGCGCTGGCCGATGATGAATTCGGTGCTGCCGCCGCCTATGTCGACGACCAGCCGTTTGCCCGGCACGTCGGGAGAGGTCTGCGACACGCCCAGATAGATGAGGCGGGCTTCTTCGCGGCCTGAAATCACGTCCACCGGATGCCCGAGGATGGCTTCGGCCTGGCGGATGAAGTCGCCCCGGTTGCGTGCTTCGCGCAGCGCGTTGGTGCCGACGATGCGCACCGCGCCCTGCGGCAGGCCATTGATCATCTGTGCGAACAGGCGCAGGCAATCGAGCCCGCGCTGCATGGCTTCGGCGCTGAGCTGGCGATTCTCGTCGATACCGGCGGCCAGCTGAACCTTGTCGCCGATGCGCTCGAGAATGCGGATTTCACCGCGATCGGCCTTGGCCAGGACCATGTGGAAGCTGTTCGAGCCCAGGTCGATGGCGGCGATCAAAGGGAAATGTTTGGCAGGAGCTGACGGCATGCTTAGCGTCTCGAGTTAGAACCGCGCCATCCTGCCACGATAGGGCGACTTCGCCAATTCGGCGCCCGTGGGCTGCCGATCACGGCGCGCGGGTGAATCAGGTCGGCATCGGTTGGGACAGGCATGCGCGGGCAAAGGTTGCGCCGCTGCCGTCGATAGGATTTGCCTTGGTCGCGATAGCAAAGCTCAATCGCCCGCGGCTTTCGATCCGTAGGCAAGCGGGCTATGATGGCCGCCAATTTCGATTCTGACCACGGAGACTTCCATGAGCGAGTTCATTACCCACGTCAGCGATTCCAGCTTTGAACAAGACGTGCTGCAAGCCGACGGTCCGGTTCTGGTCGACTATTGGGCCGAGTGGTGTGGCCCGTGCAAGATGATCGCGCCGGTACTCGACGAGATCGCCCAGACCTACCAGGGCAAGCTGAAGATCTGCAAGCTGAACATCGACGAGAACCAGGACACCCCGCCGAAGTACGGCGTGCGCGGCATCCCGACCCTGATGCTGTTCAAGAACGGCAACGTCGAGGCGACCAAGGTTGGCGCGCTGTCCAAGTCGCAACTGGCGGCATTCCTCGACGCCAACATCTGACGCCGCTGCGCTGCAGACGGCGAATTAAAGGCCCCGCAAACGACGGGGCTTTTTTCTGCGCAAAAGCTAGACGCTCGAACAAAGCCGGTGTTACATTCGGCTCGCTGCATTTTCTGACGCAGCCCTTCGCAAGCCGCCATCGCCGCACTCCTACTCCAGTCAGTACTGCGATTCCTTCGCCTTCCCCCGGCGCGGTCGGCATCCCAAGCTAAATGCTTCCTTCCTATTCTTCGTATCTACGTCATTCCTATGAATCTGACCGAACTCAAGCAAAAGCCGATTACCGAACTGCTGGAAATGGCCGAACAGATGGGCATCGAGAACATGGCCCGTTCGCGCAAGCAGGACGTGATCTTCTCGCTGCTCAAGAAGCATTCCAAAGGCGGTGAGGAAATTTCCGGTGACGGCGTGTTGGAGATACTCCAGGACGGTTTCGGCTTTTTGCGCTCCGCGGACTCTTCCTATCTCGCCGGCCCGGACGACATCTACGTCTCGCCGAGCCAGATCCGCCGCTTCAACCTGCGTACCGGCGACACCATCGTCGGCAAGATCCGCCCGCCGAAAGAAGGTGAACGCTACTTCGCGCTGCTCAAGGTCGACTCGATCAACTACGATCGGCCGGAGAACGCGAAGAACAAGATTCTCTTCGAGAACCTGACCCCGCTGTTCCCTACCAAGCGCCTGGTCATGGAAGCCGGCAACGGCTCCACCGAAGACCTCACCGGCCGCGTGATCGACCTCTGCGCACCGATCGGCAAGGGCCAGCGCGGCCTGATCGTGGCGCCGCCGAAGGCCGGCAAGACGATCATGCTGCAGAACATCGCGGCGAACATCACCCGCAACAACCCCGAGTGCCACCTGATCGTTCTGCTGATCGACGAGCGCCCGGAAGAAGTGACCGAGATGCAGCGCACCGTGCGCGGCGAAGTGGTCGCTTCCACCTTCGACGAGCCGCCGACCCGCCACGTGCAGGTCGCCGAAATGGTGATCGAGAAGGCCAAGCGCCTGGTCGAGCACAAGAAGGACGTGGTCATCCTCCTCGACTCCATCACCCGTCTGGCGCGTGCCTACAACACCGTGATCCCGAGCTCCGGCAAGGTCCTCACCGGTGGTGTCGACGCCCACGCCCTGGAGAAACCGAAGCGTTTCTTCGGCGCCGCGCGGAACATCGAGGAAGGCGGTTCGCTGACCATCATCGCCACCGCGCTGGTCGAGACCGGCTCGAAGATGGACGAAGTGATCTACGAAGAATTCAAGGGCACCGGCAACATGGAGCTGCCCCTGGACCGTCGCATCGCGGAAAAGCGCGTGTTCCCGGCGATCAACATCAACCGCTCCGGCACCCGCCGCGAAGAGTTGCTGACCGCCGAGGACGAACTGCAGCGGATGTGGATCCTGCGCAAGCTGCTGCACCCGATGGACGAAATCGCCGCCATCGAGTTCCTTCTCGACAAGCTGAAGGACACCAAGACCAACGATGAATTCTTCTTGTCGATGAAGCGCAAGTAAGGATTCGGCAGGTCGACGAAAGCCGGGGAAACCCGGCTTTCGCGCATCTGCAGGTTCATGCGTCCGGCGGTTGGCGCTAAACTCGGCGCCCCCGCCTGCACGCTCCAGCGAGGCTCACCCATGCAGTATCGCGACCTACGCGACTTTATCAGCGGCCTGGAACAGCGCGGCGAACTCAAGCGCATCCAGGTGCCGGTTTCCCCGGTTCTCGAAATGACCGAAATCTGCGACCGCACCCTGCGGCGCGAGGGGCCGGCGCTGCTGTTCGAGAACCCTACCGGCTTCGACATGCCGGTGCTCGGCAACCTGTTCGGCACGCCCAGGCGCGTGGCCCTGGGCATGGGCGCCGAAGACGTCGGCGAGTTGCGCGAGATCGGCAAGCTGCTGGCCTTCCTCAAGGAGCCCGAGCCGCCGAAGGGCCTGAAGGACGCCTGGTCCAAGCTGCCGATCTTCAAGAAGGTGCTGAGCATGGCGCCCAAGGTGTTGAAGGACGCGCCGTGCCAGGAAGTGGTCGAGGAGGGTGATGACGTCGACCTGACCAAGCTGCCGGTGCAGACCTGCTGGCCAGGCGATGTCGGCCCGCTGATCACCTGGGGTCTGACCGTCACCAAAGGGCCGAACAAGGAGCGGCAGAACCTCGGCATCTATCGCCAGCAGGTCATCGGCCGCAACAAGCTGATCATGCGCTGGCTCAGCCATCGCGGTGGCGCGCTGGATTTCCGCGAGTGGTGCGAGAAGTTTCCCGGCAAACCCTATCCGGTGGCGGTGGCCCTGGGCGCGGACCCGGC
>NZ_DJTK01000008.1:15977-46237 GCF_002438225.1 Pseudomonas sp. UBA6310
AGCGACCTGCAGGTGCCGGCCAGCGCCGAGATCGTCCTCGAGGGCGTGATCCATCCCGGCGAGATGGCCGACGAAGGCCCTTACGGCGACCACACCGGCTACTACAACGAGGTCGACCGCTTCCCGGTGTTCACCGTCGAGCGCATCACCCGCCGGCAGAAGCCGATCTACCACAGCACCTATACCGGCCGGCCGCCGGACGAGCCGGCGATTCTCGGCGTGGCGCTGAACGAAGTCTTCGTGCCGATCCTGCAGAAGCAGTTCCCGGAGATCACCGACTTCTACCTGCCGCCCGAAGGCTGCTCGTACCGGATGGCGGTGGTGACGATCAAGAAGCAGTATCCCGGCCACGCCAAGCGCGTGATGCTCGGCGTCTGGTCGTTCCTGCGCCAGTTCATGTACACCAAGTTCGTCATCGTCACCGACGACGACATCGATGCGCGCGACTGGAAGGACGTGATCTGGGCCATCACCACGCGGATGGACCCCAAGCGCGACACGGTGCTGATCGACAACACGCCGATCGACTACCTCGATTTCGCCTCCCCGATCTCCGGGCTCGGCTCGAAGATGGGCCTCGATGCCACCCACAAGTGGCCGGGCGAAACCAGCCGCGAGTGGGGCCGGGCGATCGTCAAGGACGAAGCGGTCAGCCGCCGCGTCGACGAACTCTGGACTTCCCTGGGAATCGACTGATAGTCAGCCTTGCCTTTGAACCCTGAGCCGAATCCACCGATGAAAGTGACCTTGCAGCCGTCCGGTGCGGTACTCGACACGCTCCCCGGCGAGTCCGTGCTCGACGCCGCGCGGCGCCTGGGCTTCGACTGCCCGCAGAGCTGCCGCAACGGCAATTGCCACGTCTGCATGGCGCTGCTGGTGGAAGGGCGGGTGCTGCAGAGCGGCGAAACCCTCGATCACGGCGAGCTGTACACCTGCATCGCCGAGCCGCTGGAAGACTGCGTGCTGCACTGGGATGGCGTGCTCGCTCCCGGTGAGCTGCCGGTACGCGAGCTGAGCTGCCAGTTGATCGAATGCATCGACGCCGGCGGCGATGTGTTCCGCGTGCGCCTGCGCGCGCCGGCCGGCAAGCCGCCGCGCTACCACGCCGGGCAGTACCTGCAGGTGCTGCGCGAGGATGGCGAGTGGGCGGCGTTCTCCCTGGCGTCCTCGCCGCATTCTGGCCGCGAGCTGGAGCTGCATGTGCTGGCGCGGGAGGACTCCGCGCGTAACCTGCTGGCGTTCGTCCAGCGCCAGGGTTTCGCCCGTGTGCGCCTGCCGTTCGGCGATGCGCACCTCGCCGAGTTGCCCGACGGCCCGCTGGTGCTGATCGCCGCCGGCACCGGCATGGCGCAGATGCACAGCCTGGTCGAATACTGTCGCAGCCAGGGGTTCGCCCATCCGGTGCATCTGTACTGGGGCGCGCGCCAGCCCGACGATTTCTACCACGTGCCGCACTGGCAGGAATGGCAGACGGTGGACAACCTGTTCCTGCACCAGGTGGTCAGCGACCTGTGTGGCTGGGAAGGCCGCTGCGGCCTGCTGCACGAGGCGATCCGCGAGGATTTCGCCGACCTCGGCGCGCTGCATGTCTACGCCAGCGGCTCGCCGGCGATGGTCTATGCGACCCTCGACGCGCTGGTGGAGGCGGGCATGGATGCGCATCAGATGCGCGCCGACGTGTTCGCCTACGCGCCTCGCTGAGGTCGAGCCCGCGCGCGCATCCACGAAAGAGGTGAGGAAGCCTGCAAAAGGCCGCCCGAGGGCGGCCTTTTTCGTGAGCGGCTAAGGATCAGCGCACCTGCACCACGATCTTGCCCACGGCCCGGCGCTGGCCGAGCGTATCGATGGCGGCGCCGGCCTGGTTCAGCGGGAAGGTCTGCGATACCAATGGCTTGATCTTGCCTTCGGCGAACCAGTGGAACAGCTGCTGGAAGTTGGCGGCGTTGTCCTGTGGCTGGCGCTGGGCGAACGAGCCCCAGAACACGCCCACCAGCGACGCGCCCTTGAGCAGCGTGAGGTTGGCCGGCAGGGCGGGAATGGTCCCGCTGGCGAAGCCGACTACCAGCATGCGGCCATTCCAGGCGATGGAGCGGAAGGCTTCCTCGAACAGCTCGCCGCCGACCGGGTCGTAGATCACGTCGACGCCCTTGCCGCCGGTCAGCGTCTTCAACTGGTCCTTGAGGCTGCCTTCGCTGTAGTTGATCAGTTCGTCGGCACCGGCGTTCTTCGCCACCGCCAGTTTTTCCGCGCTGCTCGCCGCGGCGATGACCCGCGCGCCCAGCGCCTTGCCGATCTCCACCGCCGCCAGGCCGACGCCGCCGGAGGCACCGAGCACCAGCAGGGTCTCGCCCGGCTGCAGGTTGCCGCGTTGCTTGAGGGCGTGCATCGAGGTGCCGTAGGTCATGCCGAAGGCCGCCGCGCTGGCGAAGTCCATGCCCTCGGGGATCGGCATCACGTTATAGCCGGGCACCGCGACCTGTTCGGCGAAGCTGCCCCAGCCGGTCAGCGCCATGACCCGGTCGCCGACCTTCAGGTGGCCGACCTTTTCGCCCACCGCCGCGACCACCCCGGCCGCTTCGCCGCCCGGCGAGAACGGGAAGGGCGGCTTGAACTGGTACTTGCCCTCGATGATCAGGGTGTCGGGGAAGTTGACCCCGGCGGCGTGCACGTCGAGGAGCACTTCGTTGCCCTTGGGCTGCGGGCTGGCGATGTCTTCGAGGACCAGGCTGTCGGCGGGGCCGAAGGCTTTGCAGAGCACGGCTTTCATCGGGGGCTTCCTTCGTTCTGATTGTTGGTCTGGCAGTGTAGGGGCGAGGCCTGCCCGGTCAATCAGCATGCCCCTGCCTGATGGCCGGGCATAAGCCGTGATCGCCGGCGGGCTTGGGCGCGGCACGCACACTGGCTATGCTAGGCGCAGACCTCTGGAGAATCGGCTTTGAAAACCTGCATCGCGTTACTGCTCGCCCTGTCCCTGCCGCTGGCGCACGCCAACGAGGAAGCCGAACCCAAGGAAGGCGAGGCGGCCGCGCCGACCACGGCCTACATCGGTCTCACCCCCGCGCTGGTGGGCAACTACGGGTCCGGGCCGAAGCTGAAGTACTACAAGGCGGACATCGCGCTGCAGGTGAAGAGCGCCGACGCCAAGGCCAAGGTCGAGCACCACGAGCCCTTGATCCGCAATCAGCTGGTGATGATCTTCTCGCAGCAGACCGACGAGAGCCTGGGCAGCCCGGACGGCAAGGAAAAGCTGCGCCAGGAGGCGCTCAAGCAGGTCCAGGACGTGCTCCAGCAGGAGGAAGGCGCGCCGCTGGTGGATGACCTGCTGTTCAACAACCTGGTCGTCCAGCCCTAGCCCGGCGTTTCAGGCCATCTGCGCCAGCGTCTTGCGGAAGCGGCTCAGCGCGGCGAAGAAGAACAGGCTGCCGATGCCGATGATCGCCAGCAACTGCGGCCAGATGATCGACCACCCCGCACCGCGGTAGAGAATCGCCTGGGCCAGGGCGACGAAGTGGGTCGTCGGTGCCAGCAGCATGATCCGCTGGATCACCTCCGGCATGCTCTCGCGCGGCGTGGTCCCGCCGGAGAGTATCTGCAGCGGCATCAGCACCAGGATGATCAGCAGGCCGAGTTGCGGCATCGAGCGCGCCAGGGTGCCGAAGAAGATGCCCATCGACGTGGTGGCGAACAGGTGCAGCGCGGCGCCTGCGAGGAACAGCCCCACCGAGCCGGCGATCGGCACCTGCAGCCAGCCCTGGACCACCAGCAGCAGCGACAGCGCCGCAGCGCCGAGTACCACCGCG
The DNA here is from genome assembly GCF_002438225.1 of Pseudomonas sp. UBA6310. Classification (NCBI taxonomy): domain Bacteria; kingdom Pseudomonadati; phylum Pseudomonadota; class Gammaproteobacteria; order Pseudomonadales; family Pseudomonadaceae; genus Pseudomonas; species Pseudomonas sp. UBA6310. The sequence goes on from NZ_DJTK01000008.1 coordinate 19,778, forward strand.
CCCATCGACCAGACCTTGGCCAGCATGATCTCGAACGGTGTCACCGGCATCACCAGCAGGTGCTCGATAGTGCCGTGCTCGCGTTCGCGGATCAGCGCCGCGCCGGTGAGAATGATCGAGAGCATGGTGATCTGGTTGATCACTTCCATCACCGAGCCGAACCAGGTGCGCGTCAGGTTCGGGTTGAACTGCATGCGCACGTTCAGCTCGGCGCGTTGGGCGGCGAGGGCGCGGTAGCGGCCGATGAATTCGCCGATCTCGCTGCTGACGATGTTCTGGATGTAGCCGGCGCCGGTGAACGCCTGGCTGATCTGGGTGGCGTCTACGTTCAGTTGCAGCGCCGGCTGGCGGCCGGCGAGCACATCGCTCTGGAAGTTCGGCGGCACGTTCAGGGTGAAGGTGTAGAGCCCGGCGTCCATGCCATGGTCCATGCGGTTCAGGTCGATCAACGCCGGGCTGAGAAAGTAGGGCGGCTGGAAGCTGTGGACGATCCGTGTGGACAGCTGCGAGCGGTCCTCGTCGACCACCGCGATCGCGGCATTGTGCAGGCTCTCCGGCATGCTGGTGGCGGACGAGTAGACGCCAACGCTGAACGACCAGAAGATCAGCGCCAGCAGCGCGTAGTCGCGGCCCAGGCTGCGGAACTCCTTGAGCCCCAGGTGGAGGATGTTGGCCAGGCGCTCCATGGTCAGGCCTCCTGCTTCTTCAACAGTGTCGTGCTGAGCAGCGTCAGCAGGGGAACGGTCAGCAGCAGCGGCATGAAATAGGCGGCCAGGTCGGCGACGCCCAGCGCCTTGGAGAAGGCCCCGCGGCTGATCACCACGAAGTGCGACGTCGGATAGAGGTGCCCGATCAGCGCGCCCAGACCTTCGAGTGCCGACACCGGGTAGATCAGGCCGGAGAACTGGATGGCCGGCAGCATGGTGGCGATGGCGGTGCCGAACACCGCGGCGATCTGGCTGCGGGTGAAGGTCGATATCAGCAGGCCGAGCCCGGTCGAGCAGAACAGGTAGAGCAGCGCGCCGATTGCCAGGGCTGCCGGGCTGCCCTTGATCGGCACGTCGAACACCAGCACCGCGAAGGTGACGAGGGAGAGGAAGTTGAGCAGGCCGATGCCCACGTAGGGCAGTTGCTTGCCGAGGAGGAACTCCAGCTTCGTGACCGGGGTGACGTAGAGGTTGATGATCGAGCCGAGCTCCTTCTCGCGGACCACGCCGAGTGCGGTGAGCATCGCCGGGATCAGCATCAGCATCATCGGGATCACCGCCGGCACCATGGCCTTGAGGCTTTCCACGTCGGGGTTGTAGCGGTAGCGCACCTCGAGGTCCGCCAGCGCCGCAGCGCCGGGTTGCGGCGAGCGCCGCGCCAGCTCGCGCAGATAGTCGTTGTGCAGGCCCTGCACATAGCCGTTGATGGTGTCGGCGCGGGTCGGCATGGCACCGTCGATCCACATGCCGATCTGCGGGCTGGCGCCGCGCTTGAGGTCGCGGCCGAAATGCGCCGGGATTTCCACCGCCAGGCTGATCTCGCCATCGCGCATGCGCCGCTCGAGGTCGGCGTAATCGGTGATCGCCGGGCGCTCGGTGAAGTAGCGCGAGCCGGTCAGGTTGAGCACGTACTCCTGGCTGGTGGTGGTCTGGTCGCGGTCGAGCACGGCGAAGGTCAGGTTCTCCACGTCCAGGTTGATGCCATAGCCGATGATGAACATCAGCAGCAGCGGGCCGAGCAGCGCCAGCGTGCGACGGATCGGGTCGCGGCGCAGCTCCATGCTCTCGCGCAGCGAGTAGCTGAGCAGCCGGCGCAGGCTGAAGCGCCGTTGTGGCTGCGCCTGTGGCGCCACGGGCGCACCGACCGGCGTTGCCGGCTCGGATGCGCTGGCGGAGCCGGTGGCCTCTTCGAGGTAGGCGATGAAGGTCGCCTCCAGGGTCGGCAGCCCTCGCTTGGCGATCAGCGCCTGCGGAGTGTCGCTGTCGAGCACCTTGCCCGCGTGCATCAGCGAGATGCGGTCGCAGCGCAGCGCTTCGTTCATGAAGTGGGTGGAGATGAAGATGGTCACGCCATCGTTGCGCGACAGGTCGATCATCAGCTCCCAGAAACCGTCGCGGGCGATCGGGTCGACCCCGGAGGTCGGCTCGTCGAGGATCAGGATTTCCGGCTTGTGGATCACCGCCACCGCCAGCGAAAGACGCTGGCGCATGCCCAGCGGCAGGGCGTCGGGCAGGGCGTCCAGTGAGCCGAGCAGGTCGAAGCGGCCAGCCATCTCGGCGACCCGTGCGTCGATCTGCTCGCGCGGCACATGGAACAGCTGGGCGTGCAGCACCAGGTTCTGGCGCACGCTGAGTTCGGCGTACAGCGAGAAACCCTGGGACATGTAGCCGACCCGGCGGCGGGTGTTCATGTCTTGCGGGTCGACCTTCTGGCCGAACAGGAAGGCCTCGCCCTCGCTGGCCGGCAGCAGGCCGGTGAGCATCTTCATGGTGGTCGACTTGCCGCAGCCGTTGGAGCCGAGGAAGCCGAAGATCTCGCCGCGCTCGATGCGGAAATTCACATGGTCGACCGCGACGAAGTCGCCGAAGCGGCAGGTCAGCTCGCGCGCCTCGATGGCGATCTGTCCGGCTTCGTCCTGGGGGCGCGGCGGAATCACCAGTTGCCGGTGATCGCGGCGTTTCTCCTCCGGCTGCAAGGCGATGAAAGTTTCCTCCAGGCTGCTGCAGCCGGTGGCATCGCGCAGTTCCTGCGGCGTGCCGGTGGCGAGGATGCGCCCGTCGTCCATCGCCATCAGCCAGTCGAAGCGTTCGGCCTCTTCCATGTAGGCGGTGGCGACCAGCACGCTCATGCCGCGGCGTTCGCTGCGCAGGCGTGCGATCAGCTCCCAGAACTGGTTACGCGAGAGCGGATCGACGCCGGTGGTGGGCTCGTCGAGGATCAGCAAATCCGGATCGTGGATCAGCGCGCAGCACAGCCCGAGCTTCTGCTTCATGCCGCCGGACAGCTTGCCGGCCGGGCGATCGGCGAAAGGCGACAGTCCGGTGCTGGCGAGCAGGTCGGCGATGCGCCGCTGGCGCTCGGCGGCATCCTGGCCGAACAGTCGGCCGAAGAAGTCGACGTTCTCGAACACCGACAGCGTCGGGTAGAGGTTCTTGCCCAGGCCCTGCGGCATGTAGGCGATGCGCGGGCAGACCGCGCGACGGTGCGCGGCATCGGCCATGTCGCCGCCGAGTACTTCGATGCGGCCCTGCTGGATCTTCCGCGCACCGGCGATCAGCGCCAGCAGGCTGGATTTTCCCACCCCGTCCGGGCCGATCAGGCCGACCATCCGGTCCGCCGGGATGTCCTGATCGACACCGCGCACGGCGTAGGTCTCGCCGTAACGCAGGTCTACCCCGTGCAGCCGGGCGACCGCGGGCTGCGAGTTCACTGCGGAACCTTGGTCTGCAGCCTTTCGGGCCATTCAACCTGCGGGTCGAGGCGCAGGTAGGCCATGCCCGGCACGCCCGTCTTCACCTGGGCGAGGTGTTGCTGCAGCAGCGCCGGATCGATGCGCGCCTTGACCCGGAACATCAGCTTCTCGCGCTCGCTGGTGGTTTCCACGGTTTTCGGGGTGAACTGGGCGACGCTGGCGACGTAGGACACCTTGGCCGGAATCACGTACTGCGGGATCGCGTCGATCACCAGGCGCACGTCCGAGCCGAGGGCGACGCGGCCGGCCTGCGCAGAGGGCAGGAAGAAGGTCATGTAGACATCACCCAGGTCGACCAGGTTGAGCACCTTGCCGCCGGCAGCGAGCACTTCGGCGGGCTGGGCGATGCGGTACTGCACGCGACCGCTGCGCGGCGCCTTCAACTGGCTGTCGTCGATATCGGCGAGCAGGCGGTCGACGCTGGCATTCGCGGCCTCCACCGCGGACTGCGCCTCGATCACCTGCGAGCGTGCGGCGGCGATGCCGGCATCCGCCGAGGCCACCTGCGAGCGCGCCGCCGCCAGCGCCGCCTGGGCGCTTTGCAGGTGCGCCAGGTCGTCATCGAGTTGCTGCCGGGGCATGGCGTTGCGCTGCACCATGGCCGCGGTGCGCGTGTAGCGCTTGTCGCTGGCGGAGAGTTCGGCCTGACGCTGGCGCACCACGGCTTCGGCGGTGGTCTTCTCGCTTTCGCGCAGGCTGACCTGGGCCTGCGCGGTGCGCGTGGCATTTTCCGCCTGGCGCACCTGGGCGCGGGCTTGTGCGAGTTGCGCCTCGAGCACCTGGGTGTCCATTTTCGCCACGGTCTGGCCGGCCTCGACGAAGTCGCCTTCGTCCACCCCGATCGAGGCGATGCGCCCGCCGAGCTTGCTGGCGACGTCGATCTCGGTGGCCTCGATGCGCCCGTTGCCGCTGGCGATGCCGTCTTCCAGGCCACTGGGACGCCATTCGAACCAGGCCAGCGCGGCGAGGATCAGGAGCCCGGCGAGAATGCCGGCGCGGATCGTCCATTTTCCCTTGAGTGTCATCGGGAGCTGCCTTCTGCTGCGGATGGGGGCATCGGCCCGTCAGGATAGACGACGAGCGCCGATTACAGGTTCAGCTTGAGACGGGCGGCAGTTGGTCGCACTGATTCGGATCAAGCGCGTCCCAGCGCATGCTCCGGTTGCGCCCTGCGCGCTTGGCCCGATAGAGCGCGCCGTCCGCCTGGGCCACCAGGGTTTCCGCGCGATTGTCGGGCACGTCGCGCGAGGTGGACAGACCGATGCTGACGGTCACCCGGCCCAGCGGGCTGTCGGGGTGAGGGATGCGCAGTTCGGCGATCAGCCGCTGCAGTCGCGCGGCGACGTGCTCGGCGCCGGCCTCGTCGGTGTCCATCAGGATCACCGCGAACTCTTCGCCGCCGTAGCGGCAGGCGACGTCGCCTTCGCGCTGCAGGCAGCGTTGCAGCTGGCCGCCTACCTGGCGCAACGCATCGTCGCCCGCGAGGTGGCCGAGGGCGTCGTTGTAGGCCTTGAAGTGGTCGATATCCAGCAACAGCAGGGCCAGCGGCCGCGCAGTGCGGCACATGCGCCGCCACTCCGCCTGCAGGCGTTGGTCGAAGAAACGGCGGTTGTAGAGCCCGGTCAGACCGTCCTGCTGCGACAGCCGCTGCAGGTGCGCTTCCAGTTGCAGGCGTTCGCTGTTGTCGCGGGAAACGCCGATCAGGTACTCGTGGCCATTCACCTCCACCAGCTGCGCACTGATTTCCGCGGCCCTGACGCTGCCGTCGCGACGGCGCATCTCGCGCTGGAAGATCGGCGAGGTGTCCTCGCGCTGGGCCTGGCGGACTTCCTCCAGCCAGGCGTGATAGCCGGGCAGGATCTGCTCCGGGGCCTCGCTGAACAGCCGGGCGAAGCTTTGCGCGTCATAGCCGAGGCTGTCGTAGGTGGCGCGGTTGGTGTGCAGCAGGCCGCCGCTCTTCGGGTCGATGATGAACAGGCCGTCGCTGCTGGAGTCGGTCAGGTCGAGCACCAGTTGCAGGCGCTCGCGGCTGTCGATCAGCACCTTTTCGATCTCCTCGCGCTGGCGCATTTCCTTGTTCAGACGACGGTTGCCCGCCTTCAGCGCACGGGCGCGGCGGTCGTTTTCCATCGCCAGGGCGAGCGCCGCCACCAGCAGCAGGCTGATCACCAGGCCGGCGCCAAGGACGAACTCGGGCAACGGGCTATCCAGGCTGGCGACCAGTTCACGGGTCGGGCTGAGTTGCAGCGCAAAGGCATCGTTGTTCAGCAGGTGCAGCGGAACCTGCTGCTGGAGGTCGTCGCGCGCCTCGCGGGTGGTATGGGTGTAGATCGAATTCTGCCGCTCCAGTAGGCGCACGTTGAACTCGTCGGCGCTGTCCGCAAGCAACTCGTCCATCAGCTCCTCGACGCGGAAGACCCCCTGCACGAAGCCGTCGAAGCGCGCTACACCCTGTTTGTCATGCAGGTAGATCGGGTCGTAGAGGACGAAGCCGCGGCCGCCCTGAACCAGGGCGAAGCTGTTGGAAAACTGCGGCTGGCCGCTGGCCTTGGCCTGCATGGCGATCGGGTAGTTCGGGTGCGTGGGCGTGAGCTGGAAATCGCGCGCGGCCTCGTTGCCGGCCAGGGGCAGCAACCAGTGGATGCGCAGGTCGGCGCCCATCCACTGGATCGACTGATAGCCCTTGAAGTGGCGCAGGGCGAACTCGACGTTGAGTGTCCACTCGTCGTGCGGAATGCGCCCGTGGAAATCCCACAGCTGGGCGATGCGCGAGAGGTTCTGCACCTCCTCGTCGATGTTGCTCTCCAGCGTCTGCGCCAGCGCCCGCGCGTGATAGGCGACGCGCTCGGCGACGCGTTCCTGCTGGATGCTGCGCAGCTTGTGCCACAGCAGCCCGCAGCCGCCGAACAACAGAATCAGCAGTAACAGCAGTAACAGGCGCGCGGACCAGACGAAACGCTTACGAGGCATCGGGGATTCCAGGGTAATTGGCTGCTGTCATAGCACAGTGCCGCCAGCCGCTCAACGCAGCGCGAGCACGCGCATCCAGTCGTCCTCGTCGATGGGCATCACCGACAGGCGGCTGCCCTTCTGCAGCAGCGGCATCCGCGCCAGCTCCGGCTCATCGCGCAGGCGTTTCAGGCTCAGCAGCACGGGAAACGCTTCGACGAACGCCACGTCACGCGCGCTCCAGGGGTTCTTTTCCAGGCTCGCCCTGGCATCGAAGTAGGGGCTCTCGGGGTCCACTGCCATGGGGTCGGGATAGGGTTCGCTGACGATCCTGCCGATGCCGGCGATGCCCGGTTCCGCGCAACTGGAGTGATGGAAAAGGAACAGTTCGCCCACATTCATGGCGCGCAGATAATTGCGTGCCTGATAATTGCGCACGCCATCCCAGCGCGCCTGCCCCAGGCGCTGCAGGTCGCGGATAGACAGCTCGTCGGGTTCGGACTTCATCAGCCAGTGCGGCATGAACCTTGCTCCTTGTTTTCGGTGTCGGGGTGGGGCCGATTCTGGTCTGACGTGCGGTCATCTAGCCAATTGCACGGACTCCTGGCTTGGCGGAAAATGCCGCCCGTTCGACCCGCAACGGCCCGCGAGCCCGAAAAGAAAATGCCGGCGAACATTGCGCAACATTTGCCTGGAAGGGGGAGGCAATTAGATGAAACGTAAACCTGATCTGTTGTGGGTTCTGGTCATTCTGTTCGGTCTGGGTGTGGTGACTACCGGCTACACCCAGAGTCAGTGGGAACGCCCCGGTGACATTCCGGTGAGCGTTTCGGCGCAGCAGCAACGCTGATCGCCTTCCGCGCCACGCATCATCCGGTGGCGCCGTACCATCCGCTGTCGGTAACGCATGCCTGCAGCGGGACATCCCAACTGGCCTGGGCCAGTCGATCCACCTTCTGACAGTCATGCGCCAAGCCGATCAATCGCGGCTTGTGTATCCCCTTGCGGCGCTGCAGAAATGCCAGGCTGCGGTCATAGAACCCGCCGCCCATGCCCAGCCTTCCGCCGTTTTCATCGAAGCCCACCAGCGGTAGCAGGATCAGGTCCAGTGCCCATGGCTTGCGTTGCCGTTTCGGCACGCGCGCCGGTTCGGCGATGCCGAAGCGGTTGCCGCGCAAGCGTTCGCCCGCGCGTACGCGCTGGAACGCCATGCGTGTGCGCGGCCAGGGATTGAGCACCGGTAGATAGGTCGCCTTGCCGCGGCGGCGTGCCTCCTCGAGCAGGAGGCGCGGATCTATTTCGCCGTCATTGGGCAGGTACATCGCGATGTGCCGGGCACGCCGAAACAGCGCGTGCTGCGCCAGGCGGCGGTACAGCGCGCGGGCGGCCTGGCGTTGTTCGAGGCGACTCAGGGAGCGACGCCGCCGTCGCAGCAGGCGACGCAGTTCGGCGCGGGAAAGGGATTCGCTGGCGATCATCAAGGACGGGCCGCTGCGGATGACCGAAGAATCCGCGGACCGAGTCCACGGATTGAAAAGGTGACTCCCCGAGGTGCCGCTGTCGGTTTGACCCTTGAACCCGAAAGTTCAAGGTGGCGACTGCAGGAGACCGTAAGGCTTTCCGTCAGGCGGACATGCACACGGGCCCCACGTGCAGCCTCCAGGGTTTTGCGTATCGGGAGAGGGACGTGACCAACTGGCGCACACACCAGGGAGCTGTGGCGAGTATACCCCAATAGGCCGCCGTGCAATCAGCTACGGGCTTCATCCGGATCGGTGGCAAGGGCCTCGTCGACCCGGTCCAGCAGATCGCGCACCTGCTCGCGGGTGGAATCCGCCTGCAGATCGAGGCGTTGCTGCTTGTGCAGCAGGTCGTGGGTGATGTTGAGCGCGGCCATAACGGCGACGCGGTCGGCGCCGATGACTTTGCCGCTGGTGCGTATCTCGCGCATCTTGCCGTCCAGGTAGCGCGCGGCGCTCTCCAGGTTGGCTCGCTCGTCCTGCGGGCAGGAGATGCAGTACTCCTTGTCGAGAATCTGCACGTTTACGGTATTTGGCTGGGTCATTAGTCCTGCTCCAGGGCTTTCAGGCGCGAAATCATCGCTTCGACCTTCTGCCGGGCCATTTCGTTCTTTTCGATCAGATGAGCGCGCTCTTCGCGCCAGGAACGCTCGCTTGCCAGCAGGAGTCGGTTCTGCGTCTTGAGCTGCTCTATGCGCTGGATCAACAGCTCCAGCTTGCCCGCGAGCGCTTGCAGTTCGGCGTGTTCCATGGGCTCCCTACTTGGGCTGATTGATGGGCGGAACTATAACAGCCGCTCGGCAGGACGCCGGGTCGGCATCGCCCGATCCGGCGCGCGAAGGGCTCGCGGCAAACGGCCACGGCGGGTGCCGACGTGCTGCGACAGGGCTGCCTTCGGGTCGTCAGGCTGCTAGGATACCTGGCCCTCATTCTAGTGATTGCGCCCTTCCGCGCCTAGCCGCCCATGCCTTCTTCGAACTCCCCGTACACCGCTTTTGCCGCGTTGCTTTCCAGCAGCGGCCACCCCGTTTCCCCGGCCGAACTGCATGGCCTTCTGCTCGGTCGCAGCTGCGCTGGTGCAGACTTCGATCATGCAGCGTGGCTGCAGGATGCCGCCGAACTGCTCGGCGGCGAGCCGCAGGACAACGTGCGCCAGGCGCTCATCGGCCTGCAGGACATGGTCAAGGGCGAACTCACCGGCGACGACATCGCCGTGGTCCTGCTGCTGCCTGGCGACGACGCGCCGCTGAGCGAGCGTGCCGTCGCCCTCGGCCAGTGGTGCCAGGGCTTCCTTGGCGGTTTCGGCATGACCGCCCGTGACGGCGCGTTGTCCGCCGAGGCCATGGAAGTGCTGCAGGACCTCGCCGCCATCGCCCAGGTGCAAAGCGCGCTGGAAGAGTCCGAAGACGGCGAGAACGACTACATGGAAGTGATGGAGTACCTGCGCGTCGCACCCCTTCTGTTGTTTACCGAATGTGCCAAGCCGGTCGCCGCGGCGCCCGTTGCGAGCAAACCCTCCCTGCACTGAGAAGCTAAGGCGTCCTGCCATGACCAGCATCCCGAAGTCGGAATACGCCCGCCGCCGCAAAGCGCTGATGGCGCAGATGGAACCCAACAGCATTGCCATCCTGCCGGCCGCGCCGGTGTATATCCGTAACCGCGATGTCGAGCATGTCTATCGCCAGGACAGCGACTTCCAGTACCTCTCGGGCTTTCCCGAGCCGGAAGCGGTGATCGCCCTGATTCCCGGCCGCGAGCACGGCGAGTACGTGCTGTTCTGCCGGGAGCGCAACCCCGAGCGCGAACTGTGGGACGGCCTGCGCGCCGGCCAGGAAGGCGCGATCCGTGACTTCGGCGCCGACGATGCCTTCCCCATCGGCGACATCGACGACATCCTTCCCGGGCTGATCGAAGGCCGCGAGCGGGTCTACTACGCGATCGGCACCAACCCGGAATTCGACCAGCACCTGATGGAGTGGGTCAACGTAATCCGTTCCAAGGCGCGCCAGGGTGCGCAGCCACCGAACGAATTCGTCGCCCTCGACCACCTGCTGCACGACATGCGCCTGTACAAGAGCGCCGCCGAAGTGAAGGTGATGCGCGAGGCCGCGGAAATCTCGGCGCGCGCGCACATTCGCGCCATGCAGGCGAGCCGCGCCGGGCTCTTCGAATACCACCTCGAGGCTGAGCTGGACTACGAATTCCGCAAGGGCGGGGCGAAGATGCCGGCCTACGGCTCCATCGTCGCGGCCGGCCGCAACGGCTGCATCCTGCATTACCGCGAGAACGACGCCGTGTTGAAAGACGGCGACCTGGTGCTGATCGACGCGGGCTGCGAGATCGACTGCTACGCCAGCGACATCACCCGCACCTTCCCGGTCAGCGGCGTGTTCTCCGCCGAACAGAGGGCGCTCTACGAAATCGTTCTGGCGGCGAACGTCGAGGCCTTCAAGTTCATCGGTCCCGGCCGCCACTGGAACGAAGCCCACGAGGCCACCGTGCGGGTGATCACCGCCGGCCTGCTCGAGCTCGGCCTGCTCAAGGGCACGCTCGACGAACTGATCGCCAGCGAAGCCTACAAGCCCTTCTACATGCACCGCGCCGGCCACTGGCTGGGTATGGACGTGCACGACGTCGGCGACTACAAGGTCGGCGGCGAATGGCGCGTGCTCGAGCCGGGCATGTCGATGACCGTCGAGCCGGGCATCTACATCGCGCCCGACAACGCCAGCGTGGCGAAGAAGTGGCGCGGTATCGGCATTCGTATCGAGGACGACGTCGTGGTGACCCGCACCGGCTGCGAAATCCTCACCGGCGGAGTGCCGAAAGGCATCGACGAAATCGAGGCGCTGATGGCCCAGGCCCGGCGCGAGGTGGCATGAGCATGCAGCGGACCCAGATTGCGATCATCGGTGGCGGCCTGGTCGGCGCCAGTCTTGCCCTGAGCCTGCAGGCCGGCGCCCGGCAGCGTGGCTGGAAAATCGAGATGATCGAGCCGTTCGCGCCCGGCGACAGCTATCAGCCCAGTTACGACGCGCGCTCCTCGGCGATTTCCTACGGCACGCGGCTGATCTACCAGCGCCTGGGCGTGTGGGAGAGCATCGCCCGGCGCGCCGAGCCGATCCTCGACATCCATGTCTCCGAGCGCGGTCGCTTCGGCGCCACGCGTCTTTCCGCCAGCGCCGAGCGCGTGCCGGCGCTGGGCTACGTGGTGGAGAACGCCTGGCTCGGCCAGTGCCTGTGGGAAGCGCTGGACAGCGACGTGATCAACTGGCGCTGCCCGGCGGTGGTCGAGCAGATGCAGGCGCGCGAGGACGGCTACCGGCTGATCCTGGACGATGAGACGACGCTCGATTGCGACCTCGCGATCCTCGCCGACGGCGGCCGTTCGGGCCTGCGCGAGCGGCTCGGCATCCAGGTCGACAAGACGCCGTACGGGCAGACCGCGCTCATCGCCAACGTCACCCCGAGCGAAGCGCATCGCGGGCTGGCCTTCGAGCGCTTCGTCGCCGACGGGCCGATGGCGCTGCTGCCGCTGGCCGACAACCGCTGCGCACTGGTCTGGACGCGGCCGACCGAGGAGGCCACGCGCCTCGCGGGGCTGGACGACCAGGCCTTCCTCGGCGAGCTGCAGCGGACCTTCGGTTACCGCCTCGGCGCGTTTCGCCAAGTCGGCGCGCGGCACCTCTACCCGCTGGTGCTGATCGAGGCGCAGGAGCAGGTGCGCTCGAACCTGGTGGTGCTCGGCAACGCCGCCCACGGCATGCACCCGATCGCCGGCCAGGGCTACAACCTGTCGCTGCGCGACACCGTGGAGCTGGCGGAAACCCTCCTGTGCAGCGAGGCGCCACTGGGCGACCTGGCGACCCTGCAGGGCTACCTGGCGCGCCAGCGCCTCGATCAGGAAATGACCATCGGCTTCTCCGACCGCGTCACCCGGCTGTTCACCGCGGCCGATCCGGCGCTTTCCAGCGTGCGACATCTGGGGCTGCTCGGTCTCGACCTGTTGCCGCCAGCCAAGCGCTGGTTCGCCCGCCAGGCCATGGGGCTGGGTACTCGCGTCAGCTGATTCCGCCGCGTTCGCCGGGCTCGGGCGCTGCGGCATAAGCGCGCGAAGATTCTCGGGAAACGGGCGCGCCGGGGCGTGAACTGGTAAAAACGCAGCTTCTTCGGCGGCGCTCCGGCGCCGGTTCCGTAACGCCCAACCGGGCGAAACCTCAGGTTCGGCCGCTTCGACAGGCGAGGCGGCCTTAAGGAATACGATGCAGATGCAAGCGGATGTGATCATCGTGGGTGCCGGCATGGTCGGCAGTGCGCTGGCCCTGGCATTGAAGGACAGCGGTCTGAAAATCCTCCTCCTCGATGGCGGTCCGTTGAGCCTCGAGCCCTTCGACAGTAGCGCCGCGTTCGAGCCACGGGTCAGCGCGCTGTCCGTCGCCAGCCAGCGCATTCTCGAGCGCCTGGGCGCCTGGGAGGGCATCGTCGCCCGTCGCGCCAGCGTCTATGAAGACATGCAGGTGTGGGACGGCAGCGGCACCGGCAACATCCATTTCTCCGCCGCCAGCGTGCATGCCGAGTCGCTCGGCCATATCGTCGAGAACCGCGTGGTGCAGGAGGCGCTGCTCGAGCGTCTGCTGGGAACCCGCGTCGACCTGCTGCCCAACGCGCGCGTCGACCAGATCAAGCGCAACGACGACGGCTGGCTGCTGACCCTCGCCGAGGGCCGCGAGCTGAGCGCGCCGCTGCTGATCGCCGCCGACGGGGCCAACTCCACCGTGCGCCGCCTGGCCGGCTGCGCCACCCGTGAGTGGGATTACCTGCACCACGCGATCGTCACCAGCGTGCGCAGCGAGAAACCGCACCTGCGCACGGCGCGCCAGCGCTTCACCGATGACGGGCCGCTGGCGTTTCTGCCGCTGGACCGCGACGGCGACCAGCACTGGTGCTCGATCGTCTGGTCCTGCACGCCCGCCGAAGCCGGCCGCCTGATGGCGCTGGAGGACAGCGCCTTCTGCGCCGAGCTGGGCAATGCGTTCGAGCACCGCCTGGGCGAGGTCCAGGCCGCCGACCCGCGGTTGTGCATTCCGCTGCGCCAGCGCCACGCCAAGCGCTACATCCAGCAGGGCCTGGCGCTGATCGGCGACGCTGCCCACGTGATCCACCCGTTGGCCGGGCAGGGCGTGAACCTGGGTTTCCTCGACGCCGCGGTGCTCGCCGAAGTGCTGCTGCACGCGCAGCAGCGCGGTGAAACGCTGGCCGACGAGCGCGTGCTGAGCCGCTTCGAGCGTCGGCGGATGCCGAACAACCTGGCGATGATGGCGGCGATGGAGAGCTTCGAGCGGCTGTTCCAGAGCAACCTGCTGCCGCTGCGCTGGCTGCGCAACACCGGCCTGCGTCTGGTCGACAAGCTGCCGGAAGCCAAATCGCTGTTCGTGCGCCAGGCGCTCGGACTGTCCGGCGATCTTCCCGAACTGGCCCGCCTCTGACGTTGTGCCGGGCGCTTGCTGGCGTCGGGCGATCCTCTTCCAGTGCTTTTCGCACTCGCCGTCATAACCTGGCGGCGGTCTTTTCGCACGACGATTTCCTTCGTATCCGCCCGCCCGTCGGACCGCCTCGAGGCCGGGCCGCGGCCCTGCGGGCGGACATCAACTGCGACAGAAACCCGGGATGACCGCCCCCCACCTTGCGGCTACAATGCGCGCCATTCGATGCGGCCGACCATCCCCGGCAGGCCCGTGTGGATCTGCGCAAGCCCCGTCAACCGCGGGTTTCAGCCAGATCGCCAGCCTGAACGCATCTCGCCGGACCCGGAAGGAGAAACCCATGGGTAAGCGTACGCCCCTCTACGAGCAGCACCTGGCGCTTGGCGCCAAGATGGTCGACTTCGGCGGCTGGGACATGCCGCTGCACTACGGATCTCAGGTCGAAGAGCACCATCAGGTGCGCCGTGACTGCGGTGTCTTCGATGTCTCCCACATGACCGTCGTCGACCTGTCCGGCAGCGATGCCAAGGTCTTCCTGCAGATGCTCCTGGCGAATGATGTCGCGCGCCTGGCGAGCCCCGGCAAGGCCCTCTACAGCGCAATGCTCAACGAGCGTGGCGGGGTGGTCGACGACCTGATCGTCTACCTCACCGAGGACGGTTACCGCCTGGTGGTGAACGCCGCCACCCGCGACAAGGACCTCGCCTGGATGCAGCAGTGCAGCGAGGGTTTCGACGTCGAGCTGCGCGAGCGTGCGGACCTCGGCATGCTGGCGGTGCAAGGCCCGCAGGCGCGAGCGCGTACCTGCGAGCAGGTCAATCACGTGCGCGCCGAATTGATTCGGGCGCTCAAGCCGTTCCAGGGCTTCGCCGATGGCGACTGGTTCATCGCCCGCACTGGCTACACCGGTGAGGACGGCCTGGAGATCATCCTGCCGCAGGATCAGGTCGCCGGGTTCTTCAGCGAACTGGTCGGCGCCGGCATCTCGCCGATCGGCCTCGGCGCGCGCGACACCCTGCGCCTGGAAGCCGGTATGAACCTCTACGGCCAGGACATGGACGACAGCACGTCGCCGCTGATCTCGAACATGGCCTGGACGCTCGCCTGGGAGCCCGCCGAGCGCCAGTTCATGGGCCGCGCCGCGCTCGAGGCACAGCGCGCCCAGGGCGCCCTGCCACGTCTGGTCGGGCTGGTGCTGGAAGAGCGCGGCGTGCTGCGTGCGCATCAGGTGGTACGCGTGGTCGGCGTCGGCGACGGCGAGATCACCAGCGGCAGCTATTCCCCGACGCTGGGCAAATCGATAGCGCTGGCACGCGTGCCGGCCGCCACCGGCGTGCGCGCCGAGGTGGAAATCCGTGGCAAGTGGTATCCGGTTCGGGTCGTCCAGCCCACCTTCGTCCGCCATGGCAAAGTACTGATCTGATCGCCGGGCCTTCCGCTCCGCAGGTTTTCCGCGAAAAGCCGCGCGGGGCTGCTAAATTACCGGCAGTTTTTTGCCAACTCTGGAGACCAAGAAAATGAGTGATATCCGTGCCGACCTGCGTTACGCCGCCAGCCACGAATGGGCCCGCCTGGAAGCCGACGGCACGGTCACCGTGGGCATTTCCGATCATGCCCAGGAAGCCCTCGGCGACGTGGTCTTCATCGAACTGCCGGACGTCGGCGCACAACTCGCCGCGGGCCAGGAAGCCGGCGTCGTCGAGTCGGTGAAGGCTGCCTCGGACATCTACGCCCCGGTCGGCGGCGAAGTCATCGCGGTGAATACCGGCCTGGCCGATGGCCCGGAAGGCGTCAACAGCGATCCCTACGGCAGCTGGTTCTTCAAGCTGCAGCCCAGCGACGTCAGCGAGCTGGACAAGCTGCTCGATGCCGACGGCTACCGCGCCGCCGCCGACGAAGCCTGAGTTCCGGCGAGAACCGACCGTGTCGGGTGCCCTCGGCTCATCGAAACCGGCGTTCGCGCCGGTTTCGCGTTTCTGCCCGGTGTCTCCTCCGCCGCGCCGGGAACGCGCTCCGCGGCCCGCCGGTCGGTGCCGAGTGCGCTGCATCAATAAACGCCTAGGGGAGCATGGTGGCTTTTCTGTCATAATCGCGCCCCCTCAAGAGTGGTCCTGAACCTTCATGTTCGAACTTTTCAGCGGGCTCGATGCCTGGCTGGTGCTGAGCCTGGTGCTCGCTCTGGCATTCGTCCTCACCTTCGAATTCATCAACGGTTTCCATGACACTGCGAACGCGGTCGCCACGGTGATCTACACCAAGGCGATGCCTCCGCACCTCGCCGTATTCGCTTCGGGTGTGTTCAATTTCCTCGGCGTGCTGCTCGGCGGCGTGGGCGTGGCCTACGCGATCGTCCACCTGCTGCCGGTCGAGCTGCTGATCAACGTCAACACCGCCCACGGCCTGTCGATGGTGTTCTCGCTGCTCGCCGCCGCCATCGCCTGGAACCTCGGCACCTGGTACCTGGGGATTCCGGCGTCCAGTTCGCACACCCTGATCGGCTCGATCCTTGGCGTCGGCCTGGCCAACGCGCTGATCACCGGGATTCCGGTGGGTGACGGGATCAACTGGCAGAAGGCGATCGACATTGGCCTGTCGCTGATCGTTTCGCCGATGGTCGGTTTCGTCGTCGCCGGCCTGGTGCTGCTCGGCCTGAAGTGGTGGCGGCCGTTCTCGAAGATGCACAAGACCCCCGAACAGCGCCGCAACAAGAAGCACCCGCCGTTCTGGAATCGCCTGGTGCTGGTGCTGTCGGCGATGGCCATGAGCTTCGTCCACGGGTCCAACGACGGGCAGAAGGGCATCGGCCTGATCATGCTGGTGCTGATCGGCCTGGTGCCGGCCAAGTTCGTCCTCGACCTGAACGCCAGCACCTACGAGATCGAGCGTACCCGCGACGCGGCGACCCACCTGAGCATGTTCTACGAGCGCAACGCCGATTCGCTGGGCGATTTCCTCGCGCTGAAACGTCGCGACGTCGACCTGCCGCCGGAATATCGCTGCGATCCGAAGCTGACCGTGCCGACCATCGCCGCGCTGAAGGCCAACCTCGAGGGCATCGACGACTACCGTACCCTCAGCGAAGCCAAGCGCATCGAAGTACGCCGCTATCTGCTGTGTCTGGACGACTCGGCGAAACTGGTCGGCAAGCTGAACGTGCTCTCGGGACGTGACAAGTCGGACCTCGACAAGCTGCGCGGCGACCTCACCACCACCACCGAGTACTCACCGTTCTGGGTGATCCTGGCGGTCGCGTTGGCGCTCGGCATGGGCACCATGATCGGCTGGAAACGGGTGGTCTTCACCGTGGGCGAGAAGATCGGCAAGCAGGGCATGACCTATGCCCAGGGCATGTCTGCGCAGATCACCGCCGCCTGCGCCATCGGCCTGGCCAACGTCTTCAGCCTGCCGGTATCGACCACCCACGTGCTGTCGTCCGGTGTCGCCGGGACCATGGTGGCGAACAAGAGCGGGCTGCAGGGCAACACCATCCGCAACATCCTGCTGGCCTGGGTGCTGACCCTGCCGATCTCGATGGCGCTGGCGGCGCTGCTGTTCTGGACCGCCACCCGCGTGTTCGGCTGACGCCGGGCCGCTTGAAAAGGCCGCCTACGGGCGGCCTTTTTGTTGCCCACAGCATGGGCGACGGCGGATGACAGGCATGAAAAAGCCGCCCGGGGGCGGCTTCGTCGTCGCTGCAGGATCACTGGGCCGGCTGTTGCTCGGCGGTCAGGATCGCGGTGGCCAGGGCCATGTCGTCGGCCTGCAGGTCAGGATTGTTGCCGCGCACCTGCTGCAGGGCGGCTTCCAGGTAGGGACCGCGGATCGCGCCATTGCTGGCGACGAAACTGCTGGCATCGTCCTGCGCGGCGTAGACGATCTTGTCGTCCTTGAAGGTGGAATACAGCGACGCGGAAATACCGGCGGAGGTGGCGTAGTCACGCACCCCTGCGGCCATGGCGGCGGTGGCAGGCAGGCAAAGCGCCAGCGAGGCGATCAGAAGTTTATTGCGCATGATAGGGCTCCTTTTGAACGGCCCGTCGAGGGGGACCTACCCATCAGAAAGCGCGGTGCGGCAAACAGTTCCGTTCGTCGTACCTTCCCTCAGGCTGCTTCGACCCTGAGCAGTACGCCGTCCTGGCCGATCACGCGCACTTCGCTGCCTTGCGGCAGGTCCGGGCCGGTCACCAGCCAGAGGCTGTCGCCGGCCTTGATCTTGCCGCGTCCGTCGACGATCGCTTCGTGCAGGGCGAAGCGCCTGCCGAGGAATTCCTGGCCGCGCTGGTTCAGGCCCGGCTGCTCCGACGGCGACTTGCCGCTGCGCTGGCGCCGCCACCAGTACACCGCCGTCAGGATCGACAGCACGCCGAACAGCACGAACTGCAACGCCCAGGGTAGCGCCGGGAAAACGAAGCCGGCCAGCGCCACGCCGGCCGCGGCCACGCCGATCCAGAGCAGATAACCGCCGGCGCCGAACACCTCGAGGATCAGCAGCAGCGTGCCGAAGGCCAGCCATTGCCAGGGCGAGAGGTGTTGCAGGTACTCGATCATGGCCGCTTGTCTTCGGGTGCGTTGCCGAAGGTGGCCTTGACGATCTCGCCGATGCCGCCGACCGCGCCGATCACCTGGCTGGCTTCCAGCGGCATCAGGATCACCTTGCTGTTGTTGGCGCCGGCCAGCTTGCCGAGGGCGTCGATGTACTTCTGCGCGACGAAGTAGTTCACCGCCTGCACGTTGCCGCTGGCGATGGCCTCGGAGACCACGCGGGTCGCCTCCGCTTCGGCGGCCGCCGCGCGCTCGCGCGCCTCGGCCTCGAGGAAGGCCGCGGCACGCTCGCCCTCGGCGCGGAGGATTTCCGCCTGCTTGTGCCCTTCGGCGGTGAGGATCGCCGCCGAGCGCGACCCCTCGGCTTCGAGAATCTGCGCGCGCTTGACCCGCTCGGCCTTCATCTGCCCGGACATGGCGGCCATCAGGTCGGCCGGCGGGCTGATGTCCTTGATCTCGATGCGGGTGATCTTGATGCCCCAGGGCGCGGTCGCTTCATCGACGGTCTTGAGCAGCTTCTCGTTGATGTTGTCGCGCTGGCTGAGCATGGCGTCCAGCTCCATCGAGCCGAGCACGGTGCGGATGTTGGTCTGCAGCAGATTGCGGATCGCATGCACCAGGTTGTTCACCTCGTAGGCGGCCTGGGCGGTGTTGATCACCTGGTAGAAGCACACGGCGTCGATCTGCACGGTGGCGTTGTCGGCGGTGATGACTTCCTGCGGCGGGATGTCCAGCACGCTTTCCATCACGTTGATCTTGTGGCCGATGCGGTCCATCACCGGGACGATGATGTTCAGGCCCGGCTTGAGCGTGGTGGTGTAGCGGCCGAAGCGCTCCACCGTCCACTGGTAGCCCTGTGGCACGACCTTGAAGCCCATGAAGACGATGGCCACGGCGAGGCCGACGAAGAGAAAGATGACGCTGGCGACTTCCATATGTGGGTACTCCGTTGAGGAACCGGTGCCAAGAGTTGGCTGTTGCGCTCGGTGTTGCAAGCCCGAGGTGTTTTCCAGAGGTTGCGCAGAAGGGGCTCAGGTGCGCTGAAGCCAGAGGGAGCCGCCGGTGTTGCGCAGGAACGTCGGATACTGTGCCTGTATCAGCGCATGCTCATGGCGGCGGAAATAGTCGTTGAAGAACAGGATGTTCCAGTCGCCGTTGTTCATCAGGTAGGCCCGCAGGGCGTACAGCTCGTTCCAGGAGCGACGCTCGTCGATGACCCATTCGCGGCCGTACTCGAAGGGCCAGAATATGTCGTGGAAATGCACGATCACGCCGCTGGCGAGACGCGGCAGCACCTCGAACAGCTCGAAGCACAGGTCGTTGCCTGTGCGCAGTACGTGGGTGGAGTCGATGAACAGGATGTCGTTGGCTTGCAGCGCGTCGAAGGTTTCCAGCGGAACATCCTGCACGCGTGCCCGGTGCCCGGTGCACGGTGGGCGGGGTGCGCGGCTGGCCGATCAGGCGGGCGGCGAGGTCGAAATGCGGGTCGATCAGGGTGACCTCGCAGTGGCCATCGAGAGCCTGCTCGATGGTGTCGATGGCGCAGGCAGACGACCAGCCGCACCCGACCTCCAGGTAGCGACGGGGGCGATAGTGCCGAAGCATGGCATGCAGGACGCTGCCGTCGGCCCAGGCGTAGGCCGGATTGTCGAAGCCGTAGCGGCAGTGCGCGCCGGGCTGGGCGCTGAACGGGTTACTCGTCAGGTAGGGCAGCAACTGCGCCCAGAGCGCGCGCATCGCCGCCAGGTTCGGGTCGATCCCGGGGAGCTGCAGCGGATCGGGCTGCGTCGATAGCCTGTCGAGATGGCGCTGCGCCTCTTCCCGGTCTACCACCGGGGAGTAGAAGTGTCCGGGTGGAACGAAGAGTTCGTCGTACGAGGAGGGCTCGGTGGCCGGGAGTAGCCGCTGCAAAAGTCGCTTGAACATCTTCGGTCTCTGCTTCGAATGCGGGCTTTTCACCCCCGCTCATGGTCGGATGATCATCCGTGGCGAACGGGCGCGAGCTGTACCCGGCTCCTGCCTTGTCGTGTCTCAATCCGTCATTCGGCGATGCGTTCGTCGCCTGGACACTGCCAGCGCGTGGCGTGCTCCCGGATGACTCTGGGCGCGTCCTCACTTCTGCTCGCTCTGCGGCGTTACCCGGAGGATTTCCTCGATGGTGCTGAGGCCGGCGGCGACCTTTTGCGCGCCGGACAGTCGCAGACTGCGCATGCCGTCCTTGAAGGCCTGGCGGCGGAAGGCGACGAGGTCGATGTCGGCGGTGATCAGGGGCTTGATCGAGTCGTTGAGCAGCATGATCTCGTAGACCCCGGCGCGCCCCCGGTAGCCCGTGTCGCGGCATTCGTTGCAGCCCACCGCGCGGTGCGCTCCGGTCGGCAGCGGCGCGCTCCAGGGTTTGGTCAGGCTGTGCCAGTCGGCTTCGTCGAGTTCCACCGGCGCCTTGCAGTGCGGGCACAGGGTGCGCACCAGGCGCTGCGCCATGACGCCCAGCAGCGTCGCCTTGAGCAGGTAGTGCGGTACGCCGAGTTCGAGCAGGCGGGTGATCGCGCTGGGCGCGTCGTTGGTGTGCAGGGTGGAGAGCACCAGGTGGCCGGTGAGCGCCGCCTGGATGGCCATTTCGGCGGTCTCCAGGTCGCGGATCTCGCCGACCATGATGATGTCGGGGTCCTGGCGCATCAGCGCGCGCACGCCGCTGGCGAAGGTCAGCTCGATGTTGTGCTGCACCTGCATCTGGTTGAACGCCGGCTCGATCATCTCGATCGGGTCCTCGATGGTGCAGACGTTCACTTCCTCGGTGGCCAGCTGCTTGAGCGTGGTGTAGAGGGTGGTGGTCTTGCCCGAGCCGGTCGGTCCGGTGACCAGGATGATGCCGTTCGGCTGGCCGGTCATGGATTGCCAGCGGCGCAGGTCGTCGGCGGAGAAGCCCAGCGCGTCGAAGCTCTTGAGCAGCACCTCGGGGTCGAAGATACGCATCACCATCTTCTCGCCGAAGGCCGTCGGCAGCGTCGAAAGACGCAACTCGACCTCGCCGCCGTCGGGCGTCTTGGTCTTGATCCGGCCGTCCTGCGGCTTGCGCTTCTCGGCGACGTTCATCCGCCCGAGGTTCTTCAGCCGGCTGATGATGGCGATCGTCACCTGCGCGGGGAACTGGTAGACGTTGTGCAGCACGCCGTCGATGCGGAAACGCACGGTGCCCATCTCGCGGCGCGGCTCGATGTGGATGTCGCTGGCGCGCTGCTGGTAGGCGTACTGGAACAGCCAGTCGACGATGTTGACGATGTGCGCGTCGTTGGCGTCCGGTTCCTGGTCCTGCGCGCCGAGGCTGAGCAACTGCTCGAAGTTGCCCAGGTTGCTGATCTTCTGGTCGATCGAGTTGGCGCCGCTGACCGAGCGCGCCAGGCGGTAGAACTCGGTGGTGAAGCGCTGGATCTCCGCCGGGTTGGCCACCACGCGCCTGATCGGGCGCTTGAGCACGTGGGTCAGGTTGGCTTCCCAGCTGACCACGAACGGCTGCGCACTGGCGATGGTCACCGCCTCGGCGTCCACCGCGACGGCGAGGATCTTGTGCCGCTGGGCGAAGGCGAAGGACATCAGCGGGGTCAGCGAGGCGACGTCGATCTTCAGCGGGTCGATGCGCAGGTACGGCTGCCCGGCGTGGTCGGCGAGCCAGCGCGTGAGGGTTTCCAGGTCGAGCTTGCGCGGCGGGTTGGCCTTGTCCTCGACCTGCTGTGCGGCGAGGAACTCCAGCGGGTGCTGCTGGTTGTTCAGCGAGCTGCGGCGGATCGCCAGGCACTGCTCGGCGGCGTTCTGGTCGATGCGGCCCTGGGCGACCAGGTCGCGGAGCAGATCGGCCAGATCAAGCGTGCGGTCGGCGGCGGAGGAGGTGAGGGCGGACATGCGAAGGTCCCCTTGAACGGCTGGGGGACTAGCATGCCCTAATCCCGGTGATCGCAGAACCTGCGCCTGGCGGCTAGCCGGGCAGTTGATCGGCCTCGCGCCGCGGCAGCGCCGGTGGCGGCGTCAGTCCCATGGACACGTAGATGCTGGTCAGCGTATCGACGCCCATGTTGGCCGGGCGAATCCACTCCTGCGGTACGTAGAGCAGGCCGCCACCCACCGGAATCGGCGCGGTCGGCACCAGGATCGCCACGTGCGGGCGGCCTTCCAGGTCGACCGTCACGCCGCTGGGCATCAGTGCCAGCACCGCCGCGCCGTCGCCGCCGAAGAAGCACCAGACCGGGCTCATGCTGGTGATGTCGGCGTCCTTGTCGCGGTCGAGCAGGCCGACGAAGCGGTCCGCGAGGTTGTAGAAATTGCCGATCAGCGGCACCCGTCGCAGGGTTACCCGGAACAGCCAGGCCAGCGGCCGGCGAAAACCCAGCTGCACGGCCAGGCCGAGCGGATAGAGGCTGGCGAGGATCACCAGGGTGCCGACCAGGTAGGCCAGGTAGGGGTTGCTGGCGAACGGCTGGCCGAGCGCGGCGAGCACGCGGCCGATCAGCGTCGACGGACCGACGATGCCGTTGAGCAGGTTGACGATCCAGGCCAGCAGGGCAAACGTCAGCACCAGGGGCAGCAACGCGATCAGCCCGGTCAGCCAGGTGGCAACGAGGGATTGGAAGCTTCGTTTGAACACGTGGGGCTCCGGTGGATGAACAGGTCGCCGGAGCTTGCCAGATTATCCCCGGAGGAACTATCGGCAGGCTCTGCGGCGCGGGCTGTGTGGGTGTGGTGGGCTGAAGCCCACCCTACAGGGTGGACGGGTGGCTTCAGCCCGTGCGGTGCGGCGTGCCAATCATGCGGGCAGCGGTAGGGTGGGCTTCAGCCCACGCGATACGCCGATGTCCTTGTGCGAGGTGGGCTGAAGTCCACCCTATGCGTTCGCAGATTCCCGATGGTTGAGTGAGGGCGCGGCGTGCACCTGCCCCACGAATTCGAGGGCTTCAGCGGTTGAGCGTCTTCCAGGCGCGCAGGGTGCCGACGGTGCGGGCCTGCTGTTCGCGTTGGTCGAGCACGCCGTCCTCGTCGCGCGGGCGGTTCGCCAGGTCGACCAGCTTGCTCAGCTCGCCGAACAGCCGGTCGGTCTCCGCCAGCTCCAGCACGCCGCGGCCCAGGCGCAGCCAGACCAGCAGGCGCTCCAGGCGCGGCAGTTGCTCGGCGAGGTCCTCGGGCTGCAGTTCGTAGCGCGCCAGCGGCAGCGCCTTGGCCTCGTCGCCGAGTTGCCGTGGCAACCATTTGCCCAGCGGCGCGGCGCCCTGGCGCGTACCGCGTTCGTTGCGACCAGCGGTCCACTGGCGGCCCAGCAGCCAGCTCGAGGCGTTCAGCGAGAACACGCCCCAGCGCGTGCCGGCCAGCTCTTCGGCGAACAACCCTGGCGCCGCCTGGCGCACGCTTTCGTCGTCGTGCCCGGCGAGCAGGCGTGGGCGCCAGTCGGCCAGCAGCGCGTCGAGGCTTTCGCGCAGCGCGTGGCTGCTCGAGCGCGGCGCGGCCTGGCCGAGGCTGCTGAGCAGGGCGCGCAGGTCGACCAGTTGGCGCAGCCAGTCCTCCAGCAGTTTCCAGTGGCCGTTGAAGCGATATTGCTCGGCGAGGCGCTGGCTGCTGCCGAGCAACTGCCAGGCGAGCGCGGCGAAGGCATCGTCCAGCGCCATCAGGCCGTTGAGCTCCGCGGCGGGCAGGCTGACGGCATAGCTGTCCGGGTCGAACAGGCGATAACCGCGCTCGGCCTTGCTGATGTCGCAGGGCATCAGCGGCAGGCTCGCGGCCAGCTCGGCGGCCAGCTCCAGCAGCGCTTCGGGTTCGCCCTGGCGCAGTTCCAGTTCCAGCTCGCAGATTTCCTCCTGCTTGCCGTCGGCGAGCACCTGGCCGAGGTCCAGCGCCGCCTCGACCACCACCTTGGCCTTGCCGCGACCCCAGGCGATCTCCGCGCGTTCGCGGACGAAATCGGTGGTGAACAGCGGTTTCAGGGCCTTCTTGTCCAGGTCGGCCAGGCTTTCCGGCCAGCAGTCGTCGCCGAGCAGCTTGATATCCAGCCTGGCTTTGGGCAGGTTCCATTCCCACTCGTTGCGTTCGGACAAGCCGGCGACGCTGCGACCGCGGCTCTTCAGGGTCTGGATGAACAGGTCGCCGTCGCGACGCACGCGCAGGGCGACCCTGGCCTGAGCCAAATCGCGATTCGGCGTGTCGTAATACTGGTTGAGCAGTTCACTGCGCTCCCAGCCGGACTTGTTGCGCTTCTTCAGTAGCGGGTGCTCGCGCAGTGCGGCGAGGGTTTCGCGGCTGGCGCGCAATTTGATTTCGGTTTCTTTGTGCATGGCCGTGGCGTTCGACGCAGCGCGGGACGGCTGCCGGAAGCGGAAAGTCTACAGGACGCGTCCGCCGCACGCTTTCACGATGCAGAACCCTGGAGTATTCATGTCGCCGCCCAACCTGAAAGAACGCTTCGCCGCGCTGATCGCCGCGCCGTCGGTGAGCTGCACCCAGGCGCACTGGGACCAGACCAATCGCCCGGTGATCGAACTGCTGTCCAGCTGGCTGGGCGACCTCGGTTTCGTCTGCGAGACCCAGGAAGTCAGCCCCGGCAAGTTCAACCTGCTGGCCAGCTACGGCAGCGGCCCCGGCGGCCTGGTGCTGGCCGGGCACAGCGATACCGTGCCATTCGACGCGCCGCTGTGGAGCGGCGACCCGCTGCAGCTGCGCGAGGCCGACGACCGCTGGTACGGCCTCGGCGTGTGCGACATGAAGGGCTTCTTCGCGTTGATCATCGAAGCGGTGCTGCCGCTGCTGCAGCAGCCGTTCCGCCAGCCGTTGCTGATCCTCGCCACCTGCGACGAGGAAAGCTCGATGTCCGGCGCCCGCGCGCTGGCCCGGGCCGGACGGCCGCTGGGGCGCGCGGCGGTGATCGGCGAGCCGACCGGACTGCGGCCGATCCGCCTGCACAAGGGCGTGATGATGGAGCGCATCGACATCCTCGGGCAAAGCGGCCACTCCTCCGACCCGAGCTTCGGCCACAGCGCGCTGGAGGCGATGCAGGCGGCGATGCACGAGCTGTTGCTGCTGCGCGGCGAATGGCAGCGCGAGTACCAGAACCCGCTGTTCAACGTGCCGCAGCCGACCTTAAACCTCGGTTGCATCCACGGTGGCGACAATCCGAATCGCATCTGCGGGCAATGCTCGCTGGAGTTCGACCTGCGCCCGCTGCCGGGGATGGACCCGCAGCAGCTGCGCGCGGCGATCCGCGACAAGCTGCGGCCACTGGCCGAGGCCCGCCAGGTGCAGATCGACTTCGCTCCCCTGTTTCCCGAAGTGCCGCCGTTCGAGCAGGCCGCCGACGCCGAGCTGGTGCGCCTGGCCGAGCGGCTCACCGGGCACGCCGCCGAGGCGGTGGCATTCGGCACCGAAGCGCCTTATCTTCAGCAGCTTGGCTGCGAGACTCTGGTGCTCGGCCCCGGCGATATCGCCTGCGCGCACCAGCCGGACGAGTACCTGCAGCTGTCGCGCCTGGAACCCTGCGTGAACCTGCTGCGCGAGCTGATCGCCCATTACTGCCTGAACCCCGCCCGCTGAGGCCGACAACGGAGTACCCCGTGCTACGACGATGAGTCCCTCCCCCGAGGACCGAGACGCCGCCACCAAGGCCTCTCCGCGACCCCGCGCCCGACCGGTGCGGGGAGTTATCCGATCGACAGCGGTTCTTTCATGCACGACTACGTCAACTGGCTACGCCACGCTTCGCCCTACATCAACTCCCACCGGGAGCGCACCTTCGTGGTGATGCTGCCCGGCGAGGGCGTTGCCCATCCCAATTTCGGCAACATCGTCCACGACCTGGTGCTGCTGCACAGCCTCGGCGTGCGCCTGGTGCTGGTCCACGGTTCGCGCCCGCAGATCGAGGCGCGGCTGTCGGCGCGCGGGCTGACCCCGCACTTCTACCGCGACCTGCGGATCACCGATGCGCAGACGCTGGAGTGCGTGATCGACGCCGTCGGCCACCTGCGCGTGGCCATCGAGGCGCGCCTGTCGATGGATCTGGCCGCCTCGCCGATGCAGGGCGCGCGGCTGCGGGTATCCAGCGGCAACTACGTCACCGCGCGGCCGATCGGCGTGCTCGATGGCGTCGACTACCACCACACCGGCGAGGTCCGCCGCATCGACCGCAAGGGCATCGGCCGCCAGCTCGACGAGCGCAACATCGTGCTGCTCTCGCCGCTGGGCTACTCGCCGACCGGCGAAATCTTCAACCTCGCCTGCGAGGACGTGGCGATGCGCGCGGCCATCGACCTGTCCGCCGACAAGCTGATCCTGTTCGGCGCCGAGCACGGCCTGCTCGACGAGAGCGGCACGCTGATCCGCGAACTGCGCCCGCAGCAGGTGCCGGCGCATCTGCAGCGCCTGGGCAGCAACTACCAGGCCGAACTGCTCGATGCCGCCGCGCACGCCTGCCGCGCCGGGGTGAAGCGCAGCCACATCGTCAGCTACGCCGAGGACGGCGCGCTGCTCACCGAGCTGT
>NZ_DJTK01000046.1:0-11076 GCF_002438225.1 Pseudomonas sp. UBA6310
TGTCCGCGCACCTGATCAGCAAATTGCTGGAGCGTAACGGCAAGGTCGATCCGGCCGAAGTCGAGGACGTGATCTGGGGCTGCGTCAACCAGACCCTGGAACAGGGCTGGAACATCGCGCGCATGGCCTCGCTGATGACCCAGATCTCGCACACCAGCGCCGGGCAAACCGTCAGCCGTCTGTGCGGTTCGTCGATGAGCGCGCTGCACACCGCCGTCCAGGCGATCCAGACCGGCAACGGCGACGTCTTCGTCGTCGGCGGCGTGGAGCACATGGGCCACGTCGGCATGATGCACGGCGTAGACCCGAACCCGCACCTGTCCCTGTATGCCGCCAAGGCCTCGGGGATGATGGGCCTGACCGCCGAAATGCTCGGCAAGATGCACGGCATCAGCCGCGAAGCCCAGGACCAGTTCGGTGTGCGTTCGCACCAGCTGGCCCACAAGGCCACCGTCGAAGGCAAGTTCAAGGATGAGATCATCCCGATGCAGGGCTACGACGAGAACGGCTTCCTGAAAGTCTTCGACTACGACGAAACCATTCGTCCGGAGACCACCCTGGAAAGCCTGGCGGCGTTGAAACCGGCGTTCAACCCGAAAGGCGGTACCGTGACCGCGGGGACGTCCTCGCAGATCACCGACGGCGCATCCTGCATGATCGTCATGTCGGCCCAGCGCGCCCAGGACCTCGGCATCCAGCCGCTGGCCGTGGTGCGTGCGATGGCGGTGGCTGGCGTGGACCCGGCGATCATGGGCTACGGCCCGGTTCCGGCGACCAAGAAGGCGCTGGCGCGTGCTGGCCTGAGCATGGACGACATCGATTTCGTCGAACTCAACGAGGCCTTCGCGGCACAGGCACTGCCGGTGCTCAAGGACCTGAAACTCCTCGACAAGATGGAGCAGAAGGTCAACCTGCATGGCGGCGCCATCGCCCTGGGTCACCCGTTCGGCTGTTCCGGTGCGCGGATTTCCGGCACCCTGTTGAACGTAATGAAACAGAACGGCGGTACCTTCGGTGTGTCTACCATGTGCATCGGCCTTGGTCAGGGCATCACCACCGTGTTCGAACGCGTCTAACTCGCTCGGCACGTGAAGCCGGGGCCAGGTGCCCCGGCTTTTTATTTTCTCGGCTGCGGTTTTTCCGCGCTGATCGAGCAGCGAGGCGACATGACTCTACAACCCGGCCTTTACCGTCATTACAAGGGGCCCGAGTACCGCGTGATCGGTGTCGCTCGGCATTCCGAGACGGAAGAGGAGATGGTCGTGTACCAGGCGCTGTACGGCGAGTTCGGCTTCTGGGTGCGTCCCCTGAGCCTGTTTTGCGAGACGGTCGACGTGGACGGCGAACAGGTTCCGCGCTTTGCTCTGATTCGCGCCGAAGCAGCCTCTTTCGAGCTTTAGCAAGCGAAGCGCCGAGCAAGACCGGCGCTTGACCTTGGCTCTCTCGCCACTATATATAGCGGTGCCGCAACGGCGGCCCCCTCGTTTTTTTACTCATCCAATTCAGGAATTTTCCGATCCATGGGCAAATCGCTGGTCATCGTGGAATCCCCGGCCAAGGCCAAGACCATCAACAAGTACCTGGGCAACCAGTACGTGGTGAAGTCGAGCATCGGCCACATCCGTGACCTGCCCACCAGTGGTTCGGGGAATGCCGTCAAGGAGCCGGCCAAGCGCGGCAAGGCCGCTGCGGCCGAAGCGCCCGCGCTGTCGCCCAAGGAAAAAGCCAAGCGCCAGTTGTTCACCCGCATGGGCGTCGACCCGGAGCACGGCTGGAAAGCCAAGTACGAAATCCTTCCCGGCAAGGAGAAGGTGATCGAAGAACTGCGCCGTCTCGCCAAGGATGCCGACACCATCTATCTCGCAACCGACTTGGACCGCGAGGGGGAAGCCATCGCCTGGCACCTGCGCGAAGCCATCGGCGGCGACGACAGCCGCTACAAGCGCGTGGTGTTCAACGAAATCACCAAGAAGGCGATCCAGGAAGCCTTCTCCAAGCCCGGCGAACTGGACATCGACCGCGTCAATGCCCAGCAGGCGCGGCGCTTCCTCGACCGCGTGGTGGGCTACATGGTCTCGCCGCTGCTCTGGGCGAAGATCGCCCGTGGCCTGTCCGCCGGGCGCGTTCAGTCGGTGGCGGTGAAGCTGGTGGTGGAGCGCGAGCGTGAAATCCGCGCCTTCGTTCCCGAGGAGTACTGGGAAATCCACGCCGACCTCGGTACCGCCAAGGATGCCAAGGTCCGCTTCGAGGTCGCTCGCGAGAAAGGCGAAGCCTTCAAGCCGGTCAACGAGGCGCAGGCGATGGCCGCTGTGGCCAAGCTCAAGTCCTCCAGCTATAGCGTGATCAAGCGCGAGGACAAGCCGACCAGCAGCAAGCCGACGGCCCCGTTCATCACCTCGACCCTGCAGCAGGCGGCCAGCAACCGCCTCGGCTTTGGCGTGAAGAAAACCATGATGATGGCCCAGCGTCTCTACGAGGCGGGCTACATCACCTATATGCGTACCGACTCCACCAACCTGTCGAACGACGCCATCGAGATGGTGCGCGGTTTCATCGACGGCGAGTTCGGCGCCAAGTATCTGCCTGCCAAGCCGAATTCCTATTCGAGCAAGGAGGGCGCCCAGGAGGCGCACGAAGCGATTCGTCCTTCCGACGTGAACATGCGCCCGACCCAGCTCTCCGGCATGGAGCGCGACGCCGAGCGCCTGTACGACCTCATCTGGCGCCAGTTCGTGGCCTGCCAGATGCCGCCCGCGGAATACCTGTCGACCACCGTCAGCGTCAAGGCCGGTGACTTCGAGCTGCGAGCCAAGGGGCGTATCCTCAAGTTCGACGGTTACACCCGCGTCCAACCGCAGCAGAGCAAGCCCGGCGAAGACGCCGTGTTGCCGGACATGAAGGAAGGCGAGGCGCTGAAACTGGTCAAGCTCGACCCCAGCCAGCACTTCACCAAGCCGCCGGCGCGCTTCTCCGAAGCCAGCCTGGTCAAGGAGCTGGAAAAACGCGGGATCGGCCGTCCATCCACCTATGCCGCGATCATCTCGACCATCCAGGACCGCGGTTACGTCACCGTGCACAACCGCCGTTTCTATTCCGAGAAGATGGGTGACATCGTCACCGACCGGCTGTCCGAGAGTTTCTCCAACCTGATGGACTACGGCTTCACCGCCGGCATGGAAGAAAACCTCGATGACGTGGCCCAAGGCGAACGCGACTGGAAGAACGTGCTCGACGAGTTCTACGGCGACTTCAAGCACAAGCTCGAAGCGGCCGAGACCGGTGGCAAGAGTGAGGCCGGCGGCATGCGTGCCAACCAGCCGACGCCGACCGACATTCCCTGCCAGCTGTGTGGCCGTCCGATGATGATTCGCACCGCGTCCACCGGGGTGTTCCTCGGCTGCTCCGGTTACAGCCTGCCGCCGAAGGAACGCTGTAAGGCGACCCTGAACCTGATCCCCGGCGATGAGATCGCCGAGGATGACGAGGGCGAATCCGAATCCCGCGTTTTGCGCGGCAAGCACCGCTGCCCGATCTGCAGCACGGCGATGGACGCCTACCTGCTGGACGAGCACCGCAAGCTGCACATCTGCGGCAACAACCCCGATTGCGCCGGCTACGAGATCGAGCAGGGCACCTACCGGATCAAGGGCTACGAAGGCCCGAGCCTGGAGTGCGACAAGTGCGGCAGCGAGATGCAGCTGAAGACTGGCCGTTTCGGCAAGTTCTTCGGTTGCACCAATCCGACCTGCAAGAACACCCGCAAGCTGCTCAAGAGCGGCGAGGCCGCGCCGCCCAAGATCGACCCGATCAAGATGCCGGAACTCAAGTGCGAGAAGGTGAACGACACCTACGTGCTGCGTGATGGCGCTTCGGGCCTGTTCCTTGCCGCCAGCCAGTTCCCGAAGAACCGCGAAACCCGCGCGCCTTTGGTGCTGGAGCTGATCCCGCACAAGGATGAACTGGACGAGAAGTATCACTTCATTCTCGATGCGCCGACGAAGGACCCCGAAGGCCGTCCGGCGGTGATCCGTTTCAGCCGCAAGACCAAGGAGCAGTACGTGCAGTCGGAAGTCGACGGCAAGCCGACCGGCTGGCGCGCGTTCTACGACGGCGGCAAGTGGAAGGTCGAAGACAAACGCTGATGCCCTTGCCGTCGGGCGCGCGGGCGATTGCCCAAGCGCCTGCGCAGCGCTAGCGTGGTCCCCATCCGCCGGCTTGTTCGCCGGCGCCAGCGTGGAGCAGCAGCATGGCCCATGAGCTCTATACCCGCACCAACCAGAAAATCTACTTCGCCGGGCTGGCGCTGGACGGATGGCGCAAAGCCGAAGAAGGCCGCGTAATGAACGCGCTCGCGCTGATCCAGGCCGAGCGTGAAGCGGCGCTGTTCCATCTGTATGGCGCCTTGCTCGGCCTGTGCCACGAGATTGCCGGGTTCTATCGCCTGCCGAACGCCCAGGCCCCGCGTGCGGAGACGCTGCTCGATCGCGCGGTTCTCGAAGCCGCGCCGAGCCCGGAAATGGCCGAGCTGGTGGAAATGGCGCAGCACCCGGAGACCTGGCTTGGCCAACTGTTGGCGGCCTACGCGCAACTGTTCCGGCCACCGGAGGCGCCTCGCAAAGCCAAGGTCGATCCGTCGACTCCCCTGATCCAGGCGGTCACACTGGATGAGGAACCGGAGCCGGCGCTGTCTCGCGAGGAACTGGAAGCCTGGCGCCAGCAACTCAAGCAACTCGCCCTGCGTTTTCGCGCGAGCCTGACCGAAAGCTGAGTTAAGGCGGTAGGGTGCGCCATGCGCACCGCCGAATCGGCAGGTCTGGGAATGACTGGAATGCCGCCATGGCGGCGCTCAGCTTCCTTGGGAGGCGATGCTACGGTGATCGGCTTTGGCTCATGCAATTTGGGCGAAGCTCTGGTGGGCTGAAGCCCACCCTACGGCATCGGTGTAACCCATATACGCTTAGCTTCCGTAGGGTGGGTCACGCTTCACCGACCCACCAAACGCAGCCCTGGTTGGACGAAAAGTCTGATCACGGCTGAGAACCAGGGCCACTGGCGCGGCATCACGATCATCGCCATACCACTAGGGACCCATGGCTTCCACTGCTACAATGACGCGCCTTCCATCGAGACCCCTTTCATGCCTACCTCCTTCCTGGAAATCGTCGAACTGCCCGATGGGCGCATTGCGCTGCGCCGCGCCGAGGATGAGGAGGCGCTGGTGGTTCTGGATTTCTCCGAGGATGCCAAGGCGTTCCTGCAGGGCCACCACGTGGAAGTGGCCAAGGCGATGCTGAATGTTGGCGTGCAAATGGCCGGGAAGATGGCGGAAGGGGATTTCGAGCGAGACCAGGAGCCCCGCGTTCTTCATTGAGAAGGGCGAAAGCTTTGCGGTTTTGGTAGAAGAAGCTGCCTAGGCGAGCGCCGGCAGTTAAGCGAATACGTCGATCACGACACGTCCCTGTGTCGGCGAACTCTCAACCCAGACGAATATTGAGGCTCTGCGCGCCACCTTGGCGAGCCGCAGCAGCAAGGCGCGTGCGCGCCGAACGGTCCAGCTGAAGCCAGCTGACCACGGTATGACTGCGCCCCAGACGCAGAGCCTCGCAGGTCAACTCCAGCGCGCTCTGCTCGCCGCGTGGCTGGAGCAGCAGAATCCGTTCGCGGTTGAGCCCCGCATCGCGCAGCCAGGCTTGCGTGAGGCTGCCAGGCGGTGCGATCAGCGTGAGCCAGCGTGCGTCGGTCTCCTCGCTGAGTTCGCGCAGCATCGGTGCCAGCAGGTTGAGGCAGTGATTGGCAGCTCCGCGCAGCGATATCTCGCTGAAGGCTTCCGCTTCGTCCAACCAGGGGGAATTTAGCGCCTGGGTCATCAGGGGGATGGCCGGCTGGGCGAGGAACGCCTCGAACAGCGGCAGTTGCGGGAGGTCAAGCGTCTGCGGGAACTGCATGGAACGTCTCCTTTAGCGGCGAATGACGCCGACACTCAAGCCTTCGATCACCAGGCTCTGTTGTTCGAGATCCACTTCGATGGGCGCGAAGTCGGGGTTTTCCGCGATCAACCAGACCTTGTTGCCCTGGCGCTTGAAGCGTTTGACGGTGACCTCGTCATCCAGCCGCGCAACAACCACCTGGCCGTTGCGCGCTTCGCGAACCGTGTGCACGGCCAGCAGGTCGCCGTCGAGGATGCCGATGTCCTTCATGCTCATTCCGTGCACGCGCAGCAGGTAGTCGGCGCGCGGGTGGAAGAAGGCCGGGTTGATCTTGCAGGACTCCTCGACGTTCTGTTCGGCGAGGATCGGAGCCCCGGCGGCAACGCGACCGATGATCGGCAGCGAGTCTTCGTCCGCCACGGCTTCGCTGCCGGGAATGCGGATGCCGCGCGAGGCACCCGGGGTCATTTCGATCGCGCCCTTCCGGGCCAGCGCCTTGAGATGTTCCTCGGCGGCGTTTGGCGACTTGAAGCCCAGGGCCTGGGCGATTTCCGCGCGAGTCGGCGGGTAGCCGTTGTCTTCCAGGCACTGCTTGATGAAAGCGAGGATCTCGGCTTGGCGTGGCGTCAGTTTCAGCATGGTCAGCGCTCTGGGTTTTTGTACAGTGACTGGAATTATATACAGTGAATTCCCTGTGGCAATCTTTCATTTGCATCCCTGTCGAGCCCGCCTGGCGATGCCTGGATATTGCAAAAGCGCGACGGGCACGGCCAAATGTGACCGGCGCGTCAGGCCAGGCGCGATGCGGCTTGACAGTAGACGGGCTGAAAACGTATGTTTCAAACAAGTGTTTGTCAGGCGATTTGAATCATGGCCCAGTCCGAAACCGTTGAACGCATCCTCGATGCCGCGGAACAGCTTTTTGCAGAAAAGGGCTTCGCCGAAACGTCCCTCCGGCTCATCACCAGTAAGGCGGGCGTCAACCTGGCCGCGGTGAACTATCACTTCGGCTCGAAGAAGGCGCTTATCCAGGCGGTTTTCTCGCGTTTCCTCGGTCCCTTCTGCAGCAGCCTCGAGCGCGAGCTGGAGCGACGCCAGGCCAAGCCTGAGGAGAAGGCCAGCCTCGAGGAGCTTCTCGAGCTGCTGGTTGATCAGGCGCTTGCGGTCAAACCCCGCAGCGGCAACGACCTCTCCATATTCATGCGTCTGCTCGGTCTTGCGTTCAGCCAGAGCCAGGGCCACCTGCGCAAGTATCTGGAAGAGGTCTACGGCAAGGTCTTCCGCCGTTACATGCAGTTGGTCAACGAGACCGCGCCGCGGATTCCGCCGCTGGAACTGTTCTGGCGCGTGCACTTCATGCTGGGCGCCGCCGCGTTCAGCATGTCGGGGATCAAGGCGTTGCGGGCGATGGCCGAGGCCGATTTCGCGGTGAATACCTCGATCGAGCAGGTCATGCGCATGATGGTGCCGTTCCTCGCCGCGGGCATGCGCGCGGAAACCGGTATCTCCGACGAAACCCTGGCCGCCGCGCAGATGCGTCCGCGTACCAAGAGCGCCGCGCTGTCTGCCCAGGCCTGACCGCGGTGGGCGGGCGAGGGCCGATCGGCTAAGCTAGCGCGCATGCCAAACCTTGACCTCCTGCATATTTCCATCGACGACCAGACGCTCTTCGGGTTTGCCGAAGGGCGTCTCGTGCTGCGTCTGCCGGTTTCCACCGCCGCCAATGGCGCCGGCGAGCGCAACGGTTCCAATTGCACGCCGCGTGGCCTGCATCAGGTACGCGCCAGGATCGGCGATGGCTTGCCCCTTGGCGCGGTTCTGCGGGGGCGGCGCTGGACCGGCGAGGTCTGGTCGACCGAGCTGCATGAGCAGTTCCCCGGTCGCGACTGGATTCTCACGCGGATTCTCTGGTTGTCCGGCTGCGAGCCGGGCTTCAACCGCCTGGGCCCGGTCGATACCTTCCGCCGCTACATCTATCTGCACGGCACACCGGACAGCGTCGTCCTCGGTGTGCCCGGTTCCCATGGCTGCATAAGGCTGCGCAACAGCGACCTGCTGGCGCTGTATCCGCGCGTGCCGCTGCATTGCCCCGTTCGTATCGAAGAGGCTGCTCGTCCCGAGTGGATGTCGGCCGAGCTCGATTAAGGATTTTCCCGTGACCATTCCCCTGCAAGGTTCGCTGATGCTCGACGTCGGCGGCTACTGGCTGACTGCCGAGGACCGCCAGTTGCTGCGTCAGCCGCAAGTCGGCGGCCTGATCATCTTCGCCCGCAACATCGAGCACCCGCGTCAGGTGCTCGAGCTGAGTCGCTCGATTCGCGCCCTCCGCCCTGATCTGATCCTTGCCGTCGACCAGGAGGGCGGCCGCGTCCAGCGCCTGCGCCAGGGCTTCGTACGGCTGCCGGCGATGCGTGCGTTGGCTGCGCAGGCGAATGCCGAAACGCTGGCCGAGCACTGTGGCTGGTTGATGGCGACCGAAGTGCTGGCGGTGGGGCTGGATATCAGTTTCGCCCCGGTGCTGGATCTGGATCACCAGCGCAGCCAGGTGATCGGTGCGCGCGCGTTCGAGAGCGATCCGCAGCGCGCCGCGGACCTCGCCGGCGCTTTCATTCGCGGCCTGCGGGCGGCCGGGATGGCTGCCACCGGCAAGCATTTCCCCGGGCACGGCTGGGCGGAAGCGGATTCCCATGTGGCGATCCCGATCGACGAGCGCAGCCTCGAAGAGATTCGCGCCTGCGACCTGCAGCCCTTCGCACGACTGGCCGGCGAGCTGGACGGGATGATGCCGGCGCACGTCATCTACCCCCAGGTCGACGCGCAGCCGGCCGGATTCTCCCGGCGCTGGCTGCAGGACATCCTGCGCGGCGAACTGGGCTTCTCCGGTGTGATCTTCAGCGACGACCTGTCGATGGCGGGCGCGCATGTGGTCGGCGATGCCGGGGAACGCATCGAGGCGGCATTGAACGCCGGTTGCGACATGGGGCTCGTATGCAATGACCGCGCGGCTGCCGAGCTGGCGTTGAGCCGTCTGCAACGTCTGCGCGTCGGCCGGCCGGGCAACCTTTCGCGCATGCGTGCGCGCAGCTGGCCCGATACCAGCTATCGCCAGCACCCGCGCTGGTTGCAGGCCACCGCCGCGTTGCGCAGCGCCCAATTGATCGACTAAGGAGCACGCATGACCGTTTACGCCATCATCGGTGGAACTGGCCTGACCCAGCTCGAAGGCCTCGACCTGAGCGTGGCGCTGGATGAACAGACGCCCTACGGCGCGGCCTCGGCGCCGGTCCTGCGCGGCGAGTATGGCGGCCGGGAGGTGCTGTTCCTCGCCCGCCACGGGCATCCGCATCGGCTGCCGCCGCACAAGGTGAACTACCGCGCCAACCTGTGGGCGCTCAAGCAGGCCGGCGCCGAGGCGATCATCGCGGTTAACGCCGTGGGAGGCATCAACCCCGGCATGGGCACCGGGCACCTGTGCGTGCCGCATCAGCTGATCGACTACACCTGGGGCCGCGAGCGCACCTTCTTCGATGGCGAACCGCAACCGGTGACCCATATCGATTTCAGCAATCCCTACGATGAGCTGCTGCGCATGCGGCTGCTGGAGGCGCTGCAGGCCAGCGGATACGCGTACAGCAACCTTGGCGTTTACGGCTGCACCCAGGGGCCACGCCTGGAAACCGCGGGCGAAATACTGCGCATGGAGCGCGACGGTTGCGACCTGGTCGGCATGACCGGAATGCCCGAAGCCGCCCTCGCGCGCGAACTCGCGCTGCCCTACGCCTGCCTGGCCCTGGTGGTGAATCCGGCGGCGGGAAAGAGTGTCGAGATCATCACCATGGCCGACATCGAGGCGGCGCTGGCCAAGAGCATCGACCGCGTGCGCGAGGTGATCGGCCGGGTACTGGCGAGCGATGCCTGAGCCGGCGCCGCAATGAAAAAGGCCGATGCAGTGCATCGGCCTTTTTCATTGCGCCATTCGGCAGGGCGATCAGAGCGGGCTGACGCGCACCAGCAGGCCGAGGCTGGAGTGATCCAGGTAGGTCAGTTCGCCGATCTTCAGCCGGCTGGTCTGCTTGAGGTGCTCGCTGGCGGCGATCAGGTTCTGCCCATCGAACTGATTGACCCAGAAATCCGCCTCGACATCGACGAAGCGCACCTGCGACAGGCTCAGGGTGCCCTCGACCGGAAAATGCCCGAGCTGTTCGCTGCCGGCACTCACGGCCACCTTGCTCGGGGTCGCGCCGATGTTCTGCTGCCAGGCCTTGTGCATCAGCACTTGGTAGCCCTTGCCGGCGGTCAGCTTGGCTGCCTGGCTATCCAGCGCACGGGCGGCCTCGCTGCTCAGCGGTGTGGCGCCGGC
Organism: Pseudomonas sp. UBA6310; assembly: GCF_002438225.1. NCBI lineage: Bacteria > Pseudomonadati > Pseudomonadota > Gammaproteobacteria > Pseudomonadales > Pseudomonadaceae > Pseudomonas > Pseudomonas sp. UBA6310. Next base: position 10,288 of record NZ_DJTK01000046.1, read on the forward strand.
CGCCCAGTCGTCCGGGGCCGGTTGGCTGGCATCCACCGCCGGCGCCTGGCGAAACAGGATCACCTCGACCTGATAGGTGCCGTCGGCGAAGGCCGCCGGGGCGAGGAGGGCGAGCAGCAGCGGGAACAGGCGAAGCAGCGGCATTGCGAAAATCCTTCATGGCGAGAGGCCCGCACGCGGCGGGCCGGGTCTTCAGGCGTTCGGGGCGAGGCGCTCGAACAGCGCCTCCAGGGTGTTGAAGCGCTCTTCCGGTCGCTCCATCGGTACCTGGAACCTGAACAGGGTGGCCCCTTCGAACTTGTAGCGTTTGGGCTGGCTCTGGATCAACTTGATCAACACCAGCGGATCGACCGCGGTATCCGCCGCGAACTCGATGCGCCCGCCTTGCGGGCCGGCGTCGACCTTCTTGATCCCGAGCTTCTCGGCCTGCAGCTTCAGCAGGGTGAGACGCACGAGGTTCTTGGTCGGTTCCGGAAGCAGGCCGAAACGGTCGATCATCTCCACCTGCAACTCCTTCAGGCCATCCTCGTCGGCGGCGTTGGCGATGCGCTTGTAGAGGATCAGCCGCGCATGCACGTCGGGCAGATAATCCTCGGGGATCAGCGCCGGCAGACGCAGGTTGATCTCCGGGCCGCCGCCCAGCGGCTGGTCGAGGTTCGGCTGCTCGCCCTTGCGGATGGCCTTCACCGCGCGCTCGAGCATTTCCATGTAGAGGGTGAAACCGACCGCCTGGATCTGCCCGCTCTGGCCGTCGCCGAGCAGTTCGCCGGCGCCGCGGATTTCCAGGTC
>NZ_DJTK01000020.1:0-60308 GCF_002438225.1 Pseudomonas sp. UBA6310
CCGCTTCGAGCATGTCGGCAAGACGGTCGTGGCAGGCCTGGAGCAGCCCGAACAGCGGCTGACTGGCACGCAGGCGCCCGCCGCAAAGGCCTTCGTAGAGAAATTCCAGCTCGTGCGCGAGGTCACCGATCTCGCGGATCTCGGCCATCCGCGCGCCGCCCTTGAGGGTGTGCAGGTCGCGCTGCAGGGCCTCCAGATCGACACTGTTGTCGACATCGCCCATCCAGCGCTGCAAGGCGGCGCCGGCGCTGTCGATGATGTCGAAACCTTCCTCGAGGAAGATGTCCACCAGTTCGTAGTCGCGTTCGTCCTCGACCACCACCGGCTTCGGGGTCGGCGCGGACGCCGGGGTGTCCTCCGGCGCCGCCTCGAAGACCAGCGGCGCGTCGGTGTCCGCTTCGGGCTCGACGCTGTGCGCGGCATCCTCGGCCGGCTCCGACGACACTTCCGATGGCGGAAGCTGATGCGCGTGGGCCATCGCCGCGCCGCTGGAGCGGAAATCGCGGACGATGCTGATCAGGGTATCGGCCGCCGCCAGCGGCTGGTTCGCCTTCAACTGGTCGAGCAGGATGGCCAGGCAGTCGTGGCTGCGGCGCAACAGTGCGACCAGCTCGGCGCTGACCCCGTAACGGCGGTCGAGCAGCCCCTCGTAGAGGCTTTCGAGTTCATGGGCGAGTTCGCCGATCGGATTGATCTCGGCCATCTGCGCGCCACCGCGCAGGGTGTGCAGGTCGCGATGCAGGGATGACAGCACCAGATGGTTTTCCGGGTCGTTGACCCAGCGCTGCAGGGCCTGGCCCGAGCTGTCGAGGATATCCACGGCTTCCTCGAGGAAGATGTCGACCATTTCCTCGTCCAGCGAGCTGACGCGCGCCTGCACGGCCGGCAGGTCGTGACTCATGCGCTGCTCGACCGCCGCCTCGGCAACCGTCTCGCCGTCGGGCTCGCCCCAGCCCTGCGCATCCTGCGCGGCGGCCTCCTCGCCCTGTTCCACGAGCGCGGACGGCAGTTCGCCAGGAACCTGCTCGACCTCATCGAGCAGGGCGCGCAACGCTTGCACGCGCTCCGGCTGAGCGGTTACCTGCTGGCCGGCGGCGACCTGATCCATCATTCCGACGAGCGCCTCGTGGGACAGGTCGACTTCCCGGAAGAACGCCGGGCTGACCGTGCGGCGGCCGTCCTGCACCGCGCTGTAGGTGTCCAGCAGCGCCTGGCACAGCTCGTCGATCTGCGGCAGCTCGGCCATCCGCGCGCCGCGCCCGAGCGTGCTCAGTTCCTCGCGCAGCGCGCCCAGCTCCTGGCGTTCGGCGGGGTGTTCGTGCCAGCGATCGAGCAGGTCGGAGGCGTCCAGCAGGATGTCCATGCCTTCGGCGAGGAACAGCGCGATCATCTGCGGATCGCGGGCGCTGCCCGACTCGCCGCTACGCGCGCTCTGCGCAGCCTCCAGGCGTTCGCTCAGGAGCTTCTGCACGCGGGCGATGAGCGCATCGGCGCCCTCGATCGGGCGGAACGGATGCGTCTCCAGCTGCGCCAGCCCCTCGCGGAACAGCGCCTCGGCGTCACGCAGCAGTTCGGTCTCGGCCAGATCCAGGGCAATCAGGTTGGCCTTGAGCTCCTTGACCATGCGCTCCAGCGGCGCGGCGATTTCCGCCATCGGCAGGATGCCGGCCATGTGCGAGCTGCCCTTGAGGGTATGCAGCGCGCGTTGCAGTTCGTCGTTGACCGGCCGCGGGAGTTCCTCCGCGCAGGCGGCGAGAAACTTCCTCAGGGTATCCAGATGAGCGTCCGCCTCGTTGCGGAAGATCTCCAGCAACTGCGGGTCCAGGCCTTCCTCGGCTTCTTCAGTGGCATCCTGCGAAGTTGCCGCCGTGGTTACGGCCGCGGACGTGGCGACGCTGTCCGGGCCGTCACTAAAACGCGGTGGTGTCTGCCCCCTCGCCAGTGCGTGGGCGATGGCCGCGAGCTGATCGACGTCGTCGCGCTGGCGCTGCGCCCTGGCGGCGAACTCCTCGACCAGCTCGGGCATCAGCGCGACCACGCCGAGGATCACCTGCTGCACCGGCTCATCAGGCTCGATGCTCCTGTCCAGCACGCGGTTGAGCAGGTTCTCGATCGACCATGCGAGTTCGCCGATGACCAGCGCACGAACCATCCGGCCACTGCCCTTGAGCGTGTGGAAGGCGCGGCGCAGTTCGGTAAGCGCCGCCTTGTCGGCGAGGTCGGCCTGCCACTTCGGCAGGTACTCGGCGATGGTTTCCATGACTTCGCCGGCCTCTTCGATGAAGACTTCCAGCAGTTCCTCGTCCATCGGTTCTTCGTCGGCGGGCGGCGGCAGCAGACTCGGCGGCACTTCGCGCGCCGGCGGGTTTATTGCCTGGCTCGGCGCGGCCATGACGTCGGCCATCGACAGCGGCTTGTCCTCGACCTGCGGCTCGGTGACCTCGGGGTGTGCCTCGGACAGGCCCGGCAGCTCGACCTCGGGCAGTTCCAGCGCGGCGATGTCGCGTTCGTCGAAACTCAGACCGCCCTCATCCAACGACTCGAAACTCAGCTCCGGCAGCTCCAGCGTGATGTCGTCCTGCGCACCGATGACCGGGGGCAGCTCGTCGAGCGGCAGGTCCAGGCCGAAGTCGGCGACGGGCTCTTCGGGCGCAAGCTCGCCAAGGTCCCAGCTGTCGTCCAGGCCCGGCAGCGTGGCCGGTTCGTCCGGTAGCAGCTCCAGGCTCACCTCGTCCTGAGCGCCGGTGACCGGGGGCAGCTCATCGAGCGGCAGGTCGAGGCTGAAGTCGACGACGGCGGGCTCAGCGGCCACGGGTTCGCCGAGATCCCAATTTTCAGCGTGCAGCTCCGGCGCGGCGGGTTCGGCGGCAAGGTCGAGCGGCGGCAGCTCGAAGGCTTCGGCGTCGGCCTGAGGCGCGGGCGCATCCGGCACCGCATCGAGCTCGCCGGCGGGTCCGTCGCCACCGGGCAACGGCTCGCCAAGGTCCCAGTGATCGGCGTCAGCGAGCGGCAGGTCAGCGCTCTGCACCTCGGTCAGGGTCGGCGGCGCGGCGAGAGGCTCGATCTGCGCGTCCTGCGCGGACAGCGAATCGATCGGCGAATCGAGTTCGGCGGCGGGCTCGGGCAGCGGCTCGCCCAGGTCCCAGTGATCCGTGTCGGCGGGCGTCACCTGCTCGGGTTCAGGAGCGAGGGCCGACGTCGGCGATTGCACAGCGGCATCGACGGGCGATGGCTCGGCCTCTTCGTCGACATGGGCAAGTATCGGAGCGCTCTCCTCGGCCGACGGCGCGGGTTCGAGTTCGTCCTCGACCAGCTCTTCGGCTTCGGCAGCGAGCAGTTCCATTTCCTGCAGCGGATCGCTCAGGGCGCTCAGCTCGGACTCGGACTCGGACTCGGACTCAGACTCGGACTCGGACTCGGACTCGGACTCGACGTCAGTCGGCAGCACGCCTGGCGCCTCAGCAAGGGCGGCGTGCGGTTGCACTTCGTCAAGCGACTCGCCCGGCTCGAGCGGCAGCACGTCGATCGGTTCGGAGACCTCGTCGAGCGGGACGGGGACCAGCAGCGGTGCGTCAGGCTCCGCTGCGGGGAGCAGTTCGTCGTCGAGGGGATGATCGGCCTCGTCGGCGATGACCTCGATTTCATCAAGCGGATCGTCCAGCGCCGCCGGAGACTCCTCGGCAGTCTCCGGGAGCGGGAGAATCGGCTTGCGGACCAGCGCATAACCGAGGTTACCGAGGCTCTCCTCGGCGACGTCGAGGATCATGTCGCCCTGGGCGGCGTGATCTTCGGACAGGCGCTCGAGGTAGTACTCGACGCTGGTGATGGCGTCGGCCAGGGTGTCCAGGCTCTGCCAGTTGGGCACCGCCTTGCGCGCCAGCAGTTGTTCCTCGATATAGCGGTTGCAGGCGCGTAGCAGTTCGGCGGCGCGTTCCAGCGGGATCATCGCCAGCCCGCCGCGCACCTGGGTGAGCAGTTCCGGCACGCGGGCCAGATGCTCGTGGTTCCATTGCGAAGCGATGAACTCGATGATCGCATCCTTCGCCTGCTCCAGGCCGGTACGCGCTTCCTTGATGACCAACTGGTGAATCTGCGCGACGTCGGTGGTCGGCAGGTGACTTTCCTCGCCCGCGCCGTCATCGCTCTGCCCGACCATTCCGGCCAGCGTCGCTTCGACGTAGAGCAGCGCGCCGGCGATATCCATCAGCGCCGCGTCGGTAGGCTCGCCGTTGCCCATGGACAACTGATGGACGACGTCGAGCTGATCGAGGATGACCTTGCGCGGCTGGCCGAAGCCGAGCATCGCCAGGGTGTCGGCGATCTGTTTCAGCGGAGCCCTCAGGCCATCGAGTTCGGCGACGCCGGTGCGGTCGCTGCGGACGAACAGGTCGAGGCTGTCCTTGACCCGCACCAGCTCCTCGCACAGGGCGGCGACCACGGAGCGCATCGCGTCGCGGTCGGGACCGGCCAGGCGCGCGCGCTCTTCGTCGACCAGCTCGCTGTCCGGCAGCGCGTCGTCGAGACGGTAGTGCTCCTTCAGCGCGCGGATGCGCGGCGACTGGACCGGCGCCTTGGCGATATAGAAGAGCAGGTTCTTGGTCAGCTCGTCGGAGGCCGCCTGGTTGATGCCATCGGCGCCCTGCTCGACCAGCCGCTTGAGTTCCTTGTCGACCTGACGCAGCAAGCCACGGACCGAGGTGCCGTTGGCCACGCCCCCGTTGGACAGGCCTTCGACCAGGCCCGAGGAAATCTGCCAGAGCGGGCCGAGCGGAGCGCCCTGGCACAACCCTTCGAGGCGCGCGAACACCCGCGCCATGTAGCCGAGGTTGGTCGGCAGGTCCTGGTTGCGCAGCACGCCGACCAGCGCCACCTGCTGCATCTGCCGCAGCTTGCGCAGCAGCGGCAACAACTCGGCGTTGTGCAGGCGCTCGAGGGCATCCGGCGAGACGGCCGGCAGGGCCGCCGAGAGGTCGGGCGAGAACAGGCTGGTTTCCGACAGCAGGTTTTCGCCGCGGGCCGCGCGCAGGTCGTTGAGCAGCGGCAACACCACCATCGGCAGGTCGCGCCGCGCGCTCTGCACCCGCTCCAGATAGGTCGGCAGCTGCAGGATCGCCTGCATCAGCACTTCCAGCGCCTCGCGCTGGTTGTTCACCCGGCCTTCCATCAGGGCCTGGGCCAAACGTTCCATTTCCTCGGCAAGGAGCGCCGCGCCGTAGAACTCGACCATCTGCAGGGTGCCCTGCACCTGATGCACATAGGTCAGGCAGAAACTCATGCGCGTGGAATCCTGCGGATTCTCGACGAACGCCTCCAGCGCCTGACGCGCCTGCTTCAGCGTTTCGGCGATTTCGCCCTTGACCCACTCCAGGGCGACATAATCGTGCCGATCACCCATAGCCACTCCAGTCATACGCGTGTGTTACCCCTACGGGTAAAAGCCAGAACCTGCTCGTCGGCCACAGGCACCAGGTCCGGATGCTGCCAACCCGCCATCTCACCGACCCCGACCACCAGCAGGCCACCCGGCGCGAGACGCTCGGCCAGCCGGTTGAGGATTTCGCGGCGGCGCCAGCGGCGGAAATAGATCAGCAGGTTCTGACAGAAAATGACGTCCATGCCGGACATCGGCGCCTTGGACAATTCCAGCACATTGAGCCGTGCGCAACAGACGCGAGCCGCCAGTTCGGCGGAAATCTCGTAGCGTCCGTCGCCCCGACGGTCGAAGTAGCGCTCGCGACGCTCGTCGCCCATCGGCTCGAGCCGGCGCAGGTCGTAGTGGGCCTCGCGCGCCCTGCTCAGGGCGCTGAGGCTGATATCGGTGCCGGTCACGCCAAAATGCTCGGGCCACGGGCTGTCGTGCAGCACCTCGGCGGCGGCGATCGCCAGTGAATACGGCTCCTCGCCCGTCGAACAACCCACGCTCCACAGCGACCAGGCCGACGGCATGCCCTGCCGCTCGAGCCGCTCGCGCAGATAGCGGTCGAGCAGATCGAACGACGGCCGATGGCGGAAGAAGCGGGTTTCCTGAATCGTCAGATGATCCAGCAGCTTCGACCACTCCACCGCCCCGCGCGGGCCTTCGACAACCTGCCGGTAGTAGCTGGTGTAATCATCGATACCGAGTTCGCGCATGCGTGCGCTCAGATTGGTCTGCAGGAACACCTGCCGCCCTTCGTTGATCACCAGGCCGGTGCGCGTTTCCAGCAGCGTTCGCCAATCATGGAATTCCGCTGCCGACATCTCCGCCAGGGGTTTCAAGGCCCAGACGCCACTTGGCTGCATACCCTGCCCCTCACTCATGGACCTTCGCCTCCGTCGGCCACCCAGGCGGGCGGTCGACGCTGCCCCACTCAGGCCTGCTCCGCTGCTTCCGGCAGGGTGAAGCCGGACACCGACCGACGCATCTCGCTGGCCATCTTCGCCAGGTTTCCGATGCTGCGTGCGGTGGCGGTGGTACCGGCGGAGGTCTGCGAGGTGATCTCCTGGATCACGTTCATGGTGTTGGAAATGTGGCCAGCCGACGAAGCCTGCTGACGGGCGGCGTTGGAAATGTTCTGGATCAGCGCCGCGAGGGTCTTGGATACCTTCTCGATCTCTTCCAGGGCGACCCCGGCGTCCTGCGCCAGGCGGGCGCCGCGGACCACTTCGGAGGTGGTCTGCTCCATCGAGATGACCGCCTCGTTGGTGTCGGTCTGAATCGTCTTCACCAGCGCCTCGATCTGTTTGGTCGCGCCCGAGGAGCGTTCCGCGAGGCGCTGTACTTCGTCCGCCACCACGGCGAAGCCGCGGCCCGCGTCGCCGGCCATGGAGGCCTGGATCGCGGCGTTGAGGGCAAGGATGTTGGTCTGGTCGGCAATGTCGTTGATCAGGCTGACGATGTCGCCGATCTCCTGGGACGATTCACCGAGGCGCTTGATCCGCTTCGAGGTGTCCTGGATCTGCTCGCGGATGTTATCCATCCCGGTGATGGTGTTGTGCACCACCTCGTTGCCCTTGTTGGCGATCGCCACGGAGCGCTCTGCCACCGCGGTGGACTCGGAGGCGTTCGCCGATACCTGGTCGATGGACACCGCCATCTCGTTGATCGCCGCGGAGGCCCCGGCGATTTCCTGCGCCTGGTGCTCCGACGCCTCGGCCAAGTGCATCGCCGTGGCCTGGGTTTCCTGGGCGGCCGCGGCCACCTGGACGGCGGTCAGGTTGATCGTTTCGACCAGGTCGCGGAGCTGGTCGATGGAGTAGTTGATCGAGTCGGCGATGGCGCCGGTGAAGTCCTCGGTCACCGTCGCGGTCACCGTCAGGTCACCGTCGGCGAGGTCGGCGATCTCGTCGAGCAGGCGCAAGATCGCCGCCTGGTTGCGGTCGTTCTTCTCGGCGGTTTCGGCCAGCGTGCGGCGGGTGTCTTGCACCATCACCAAACCGATGAGGATGATCGCGCCCAGCACCAGCGCGCCCAGCAGGTAGCCGGCGAGGGTATTGACGGAGCGGCCTTCGGCCAGGGAGTTGAAGCCGTCGGTCAGCGCCGAGGCTTTTTCCAGCAGGGTCTGCGATACGGTGAAGATGGTATTGGCGGATTCGCGGACCTGGAACAGTTCCGGCGAGGTTTCGAGAATCTCGTCCACCGAGCCGGAGACGAACTCGAACAGCTCGGAAATCTCCGCCAGGCGCTCCCGCGCCGCGGCATCGCTGACCTTGGCGATGTTCATCGACGGGTTGCCTTCGAGCATCGCCGTGTGCACCCGACCGAACAGGTTGGCATCGCGACCGAACATGTCGGCGGCCTGCACCGAATCGGCGTCGCCGGCGAGCACCTTGTTCACCGAACCGAGGATACGTTCAGCCAGCAGCGACTGCCGCTGCGCCACCGAGACCTGGGCCGCGGGCGCGCCGCTCTTGAGCAGGATATCGACGACTTCCTCATACTCGACCTGCAGCTGCGGGATGGTCTCGGCGAGGGTCGCCGCCACCTGATGCAGCGAAAGAACGGTCTGTTCGGAAGCGATGATCGCGTCGGAGTTCTGCCGCAGGCTGTCCCAGTCCTGCTGCACAGCGGCCATCTGCGCCTGCACGGCGGGCGGCGCCCCCGGAAGCCCGGCGCCGTCGCCATCACGCAGGTAGCCCCAGCGCCTCTCGAAGTCGTTGCGCGCGTCCTTCAGCAGGGCGAAGGCTTCGACGGTACCCGCCGCCGCTTCGGTGGCGTTCTTGGCGATCCGCTGGGACAGCACGCGCAGCTCGCCGGCATGGCCGAGGTACTCGGTGTCGTTGTTGGTCTGCGTGCTGAGGTAGGCGAAGTTGGCGAACAGCAGCACGATGGAGACGATCAGGACTATGAAGAGGCCGCCGATCAGCTTGCTGCTGCGCATACCCGCGAGAAGATTACCGCTCTGTTTGCTCATAACTGGCCCCCGCCTGGACCTACCGCCGATCTAGATTCCCATACACATCAAAAGAGCCGGCAGCGCCGGCCCACCAAAAACTGTCACATCGAGACGTCGAGAAAACCCGGATGGCGCGCCAGCGCATGGGGGCTGAATACCAGCCATTCACGCTCGCGCTGGAACACGCCATGGATGAAGGGTCGCACTGCCTCGCCCACCCCGGGCAGGCGCTCGTCAAAGGTATCCACCGAAAAATGCTGCATGCCGAAGACTTCGTCGACGATCAGCCCGGCGAACACGTCCTGATGCTCCACCACCAGCACCCGCCGCTGCTTGCGCAGGGGTGACAGCTCGCTGCCGAGAAACCCGCAGAGGTCCATGATCGGCAACAGCCGTCCACGCACGTTGGCCACTCCTTTCACCCAGGGTTTCACACCGGGCAACAGGGTGTGCCGGGGCTCGTGCAGCACCTCGCCGATCTCCCCCATCGGCGCCACGAAATGCTGCTCGCCCATGCGAAAACCGATGCCGCCCCAGCTTTGTACGGCTTCCTGCTGCGAAGGCAGGCCCACGGCCAGCGCGCGACAGCGCTGATCGATCTCGAGAAGGAGCTCAAAGGGAGCGCGCGCGTCCGCCATGCCGGCCTGACCTTGTCAGCTGCTGAGGGAAGGGGCCGGCGTCAGCCGGCCAGTACGCTTTCGATGGTCTTGACCAGGGTGTCTTCTTCGATCGGCTTGGTCAGGTAATCGCGCGCGCCCTGGCGCTTGCCCCAGACCTTGTCGGTTTCCTGGTCCTTGGTGGTGACGATGATCACCGGGATGTGACTGGTGTCGGCATCCTTGGACAGCTGGCGGGTCGCCTGGAAGCCGTTGAGGCCAGGCATGACGATGTCCATCAGCACCACGTCCGGCTTCTCCTGGCGCGCCAGGGCCACGCCGTCCGCGCCATTCTCGGCCTTCAGGACCTCATGGCCGTGCTTTTCCAGCATGGCGGTGAGCTTGTACATCTCGGTAGGAGAGTCATCAACAATCAGAATTCGAGCCATGGTGTCCCCATACGAAAATAGCGTCGCCGACCCAGTGGCCGACGTCAGGAAGCGTGTTCCACCGGAGTGAAGTCCGGTACGTGAGCCTTTATCGCGCCGAGCAGTTCTTCTTTGCTGAAAGGCTTGGTCAGGTACTGGTCCGAGCCGACTATGCGGCCCTTGGCCTTGTCGAACAGGCCGTCCTTGGACGACAGCATGATCACAGGTGTGGATTTGAAGGCACTGTTGTTCTTGATCAGCGCACAGGTCTGATAGCCGTCGAGCCGAGGCATCATGATGTCGACGAAGATGATGCTGGGATGGCTGTCGGCAATCTTGGCCAGCGCATCGAAACCGTCCACCGCGGTTATCACGTCGCAACCCACTTTCTTGAGCAGGGTTTCCGCAGTGCGACGAATCGTTTTCGAGTCGTCGATCACCATCACCTTCAAACCGTCGGAATGCTGTTCCATGTCTGCCCTACCATCGCCTCGGTGAGTCGTTGCATTGCTATTCCGGTACACCAGACCCGTGCCGATGACGGGTTGCGACCCGATCGCCGAGCTGTTTTAGCACACTCTCCACATGCAATCTATAAGCCCCGGACGCGCAAGGTTTTTCCTTGACCGGGGCGGGTTGCAGCGCCACCCTTGGCGCCTCACGATCCAGCCTCGCGGCCCCTCGTTGCCGCCTCTTTGCCACCGCGGAGGATACCCCCACATGAGCGTTCGCCTCGGGATTGTCATGGACCCCATCGCGCGAATTTCCTTCAAGAAGGACAGTTCGCTGGCCATGCTGCTGGCCGCCCAGGCGCGCGGCTGGTCGCTCTTCTATATGGAGCCGCAGGACCTCTATCAGCGCAGCGAACAGGCCCGCGCCCGCGTCCGCCCGCTGAAGGTGTTCAACGACCCCGAGCACTGGTTCGAGCTGGAGGCCGACGTCGACATGCCGCTGGGCGAGCTGGACGTGATCCTGATGCGCAAGGATCCGCCGTTCAACAGCGAGTACATCTATGCCACCTACCTGCTGGAGCAGGCCGAAAAGACCGGCGCCCTGGTGGTCAACCGTCCGCAAAGCCTGCGCGACTGCAACGAGAAGCTCTTCGCCACGCAGTTTCCGCAGTGCACGCCGCCGACCCTGGTCGCCCGAAGGGCCGACATTCTGCGCGAGTTCATCGCCGAGCACGGTGACGTCATTCTCAAACCGCTCGACGAAATGGGCGGCGCTTCGATTTTCCGCCACCGCGAGGGCGACCCGAACCTGTCGGTGATCCTCGAGACCCTGACCCTGCTCGGCACCCGGCAGATCATGGCGCAGCGCTATATCCCGGCGATCAAGGAAGGCGACAAGCGCATCCTGATGATCGACGGCGAGCCGGTGGAGTACTGCCTGGCGCGCATCCCGGCCGCTGGCGAGACGCGCGGCAACCTCGCCGCCGGCGGGCGTGGCGAGGCGCGGCCGCTGAGCGAACGCGACCGCTGGATCGCGGCCCAGGTCGGTCCGTTCCTGCGCGAGCGCGGCCTGCTGTTCGTCGGCCTCGACGTGATCGGCGATTTCCTCACCGAGATCAACGTCACCAGCCCGACCTGCATCCGCGAAATCGACAAGGCCTACGACACCCGCATCGGCGAGCGCCTGATGCAGTCGATCGCCGCCAAGCTCGGCCGCGACTGAGGCGGCAACCGCTCGTGCCCTCCACACGGCGCGGCAAGGGTCGCGGAAGGGACCGCGGCGCCGGCCGCGTGGACATTTCCGCGACGCCTGTTCAGACTGCGCGGCTACCGCGATCCGCCGACGCCCCGATGAACGCAGCCAGCCTACCGCCCGCCCTCCAACGCACCGCTGTTCGCCCGGCGGACCGGCTGGGCTTCACGCTGTTCATCGCCGCCGTGCTGCACATCGCGCTGATCCTCGGCGTCAGTTTCACCCTCGCCGAACCCGAGCAGATCAGCAAGACGCTGGAAATCACCCTGTCGACCTTCAAGAGCGAGACCAAGCCCAAGGAGGCCGACTTCCTCGCCCAGGACAACCAGCAGGGCAGCGGCTCGCTGGACCACAAGGCGACGCCGAAGACCACCGAACAGGCGCCGTTCCAGGACACCCAGATCAACAAGGTCGCGCCGCCCAGCGCACCCAAGGCCGCACCGGCGCCCGCCGAGGCGCCCAAGGCGGCAGTCGCGACCACCAAGCCGAAGGCCGAGAAGACCCCGGCCAAGCGCGAACAGCGCCAGCCGGAGCCCGACCCGGTGCCGCAGAAGGCGCCGGCGTTCGACAGCGCGCAGCTGAGCAGCGAGATCGCCAGCCTCGAGGCCGAGCTGTCCACCCAGCGCGAGCTCTACGCCAAGCGGCCGAAGATCCATCGCCTCAACGCCGCCTCGACAATGCGCGACAAGGGGGCCTGGTACAAGGACGACTGGCGCAAGAAGATCGAGCGGGTCGGCAACCTCAACTACCCGGACGATGCACGCCGCCAGCGCATCTACGGCAGCCTGCGCCTGCTGGTGTCGATCAACCGTGACGGCACGCTCTACGAAGTGCAGGTGCTGGAGTCCTCCGGCCAGTCGGTGCTCGACCAGGCCGCCCTGCGCATCGTCCGGCTGGCGGCGCCCTTCGCGCCGTTCAGCGGTGACCTGGCCGACATCGATCGCCTGGAAATCATCCGCACCTGGCGCTTCGAGCGCGGCGACAAGCTGTCCAGCCGCTAGCGCCGCCCGCGCCTCGTACACATGCCGACCGCGTTCGCCCCTTGTGGCCCGAGGAACGAAACCCGAAACTAGGCGACATGAAAATCGACGCACCCAGCTACCTCAAGCACCATCTCCTGATCGCCATGCCGCACATGGCCGACCCGAATTTCGCGCAGACGGTCATCTACCTGGTCGAGCACAACGATCAGGGCGCCATGGGCCTGATCATCAACCGCCCGAACGGCCTCAGCCTCGCCGACGTGCTCGAACAGCTGCGCCCGGACAGCGAGCCGGCGCCGCGCTGTGCGGACATCGCGATCTTCACCGGCGGCCCGGTGCAGACCGATCGCGGCTTCGTCCTGCATCCGGCGGGCGAGGTCTACCAGGCCACCGTGGCGCTCGGTGACCTGTCGCTGTCCACGTCGCAGGACGTGCTCTTCGCCATTGCCGAAGGCAACGGCCCGGCGAAGAGCCTGATCGCCCTCGGCTATGCCGGCTGGGAAGCCGGGCAACTGGAGGCCGAACTGGTCGAAAATGCCTGGCTCAGCTGCCCGGTGGACCTCGACATCCTCTTCCAGATGCCGGCCGAACGTCGCCTGGACGCCGCCGCCGCGCACCTGGGCATCAACCTCGCACTGCTCACTTCCCAGGCCGGCCACGCATGAGCGCACCGCGCCTGCTGCTCGGCTTCGATTACGGCACCAAGCAGATCGGCGTCGCCGTCGGCCAGGCGATCACCGGCCAGGCGCGCGAGCTCTGCGTGCTCAAGGCGCAGAACGGCGTGCCGGACTGGCAGAAAGTCGAAGCGCTGATCAAGGAGTGGCAGCCGGACGCCATCGTCGTCGGCCTGCCGCTGAACATGGACGGAACGCCGAGCGAGATGAGCGCCCGCGCGGAGAAGTTCGCCAGGCGCCTGAACGGCCGCTTCAACCTGCCGGTGCACACCCACGACGAGCGCCTGACCACCTTCGAGGCCAAGGGCCAGCGCCTGGCCCAGGGCCAACGGGGCGGCTATCGCGACAACCCGGTGGATGCCCTCGCCGCCGCGCTGTTGCTGGAAGGCTGGCTGGAGCAACACGCCGGCTAGGACGACGCGCCATGGTGGCCGATCGTCGCAACCAAGAATTCTGTACGGAGACCGCCATGAACCTGCCCAACCCCGCCGACCTGCTACCGCAGATGGCCCGCGACCTGCAGCGCCACCTGGCCGATCGCGGCATCACCGAGCCCCGCTTCATCGGCATCCACAGCGGCGGCGTGTGGGTCGCCCAGGCGCTGCTCGCCGAGCTCGGCAGCGACGCGCCGCTGGGCACGCTGGACGTGTCCTTCTACCGCGACGACTTCAGCCAGAACGGCCTGCACCCGCAGGTGCGTCCGTCTGCCCTACCGTTCGAGGTCGAGGGCCAGCACCTGGTGCTGGTCGACGACGTGCTGATGACCGGGCGGACCATCCGCGCCGCGCTCAACGAGTTGTTCGACTACGGCCGACCGGCCAGCGTGACGCTGGTCTGCCTGCTCGACCTGGAGGCCGGCGAGCTGCCGATCCGTGCAGACGTGCTTGGCGCCACCCTGTCGCTGGCCCCCGACCAGCGGGTAAAATTGATCGGCCCCGCGCCGCTCGCGCTCGAGTCCAAGACCCTCTCCGCCTCCTGACAAGGCCACCTCCATGTCTATCGCCGCCAAGCGCTCACTGCAGCTCAATGATCAGGGCCAGTTGCGTCACTTCCTTTCGCTCGACGGTTTGCCGCGCGAGCTGCTCACGGAAATCCTCGACACCGCCGACTCCTTCCTCGAGGTCGGCGCGCGCGCGGTGAAGAAGGTCCCGCTGCTGCGCGGCAAGACCGTGTGCAACGTGTTCTTCGAGAACTCCACGCGCACACGCACCACCTTCGAGCTGGCGGCGCAGCGGCTGTCCGCCGACGTGATCAGCCTGAACGTCTCGACCAGCTCGACCAGCAAGGGCGAGACGCTGTTCGACACCCTGCGCAACCTCGAGGCGATGGCCGCCGACATCTTCGTCGTGCGCCACGCCGACTCCGGCGCCGCGCACTTCATCGCCGAGCACGTCTGCCCGGACCTGGCGATCATCAACGGCGGCGACGGGCGCCACGCGCACCCGACCCAGGGCATGCTCGACATGCTCACCATCCGCCGCCACAAGGGCGGCTTCGAGAACCTCTCGGTGGCCATCGTCGGCGATGTCCTGCACTCGCGGGTGGCGCGCTCCAACATGCTCGCGCTGAAGACCCTCGGCTGCCCGGACATCCGCGTGATCGGGCCGAAGACGCTGCTGCCGGTGGGTATCGAGCAGTACGGCGTGCGCGTCTTCACCGATCTCGCCGCCGGGCTCAAGGATGTCGACGTGGTGATCATGCTGCGCCTGCAGCGCGAGCGCATGCAGGGCGGCCTGCTGCCCAGCGAGGGCGAGTTCTACCGCCTCTACGGCCTCACCGAGCAGCGCCTCACGCTGGCCCGCCCGGATGCCATCGTCATGCACCCGGGGCCGATCAACCGCGGCGTCGAGATCGAGTCGGCGGTGGCCGACGGCGCCCACTCGGTGATCCTCAACCAAGTCACCTACGGCATCGCCGTGCGCATGGCGGTACTGTCCATGGCCATGAGCGGACAGACCGCGCAGCGCCAGCTCAACCAGCAGACCGAGGAGCAGCTCTGATGCGTACCCACATCCTCGGCGCCCGCCTGATCGACCCGGCCAGCGGCCACGACGGCGTGGTCGACCTGTACCTGGAGGACGGCCGGATCAAGGCCATCGGCGCCGCGCCGGCCGGCTTCGACGCCGAACACCGGATCGACGCCCACGGGCTGGTCGCCGCACCGGGCCTGGTCGATCTTTCCGTCGCTCTGCGCGAGCCCGGCTACAGCCGCAAGGGCAGCATCGCCAGCGAAACCCTGGCTGCGGCCGCCGGTGGCGTCACCAGCCTGTGCTGCCCGCCGCTGACCCGCCCGGTGCTGGACACCCCGGCCGTCGCCGAGCTGATCCTCGACCGCGCCCGCGAGGCCGGCCACTGCAAGGTCTTCCCGATCGGCGCGCTGACCAAGAACCTCGCCGGCGAGCAGCTCGCCGAGCTGGTCGCCCTGCGCGACGCCGGCTGCGTGGCCTTCGGCAACGGCCTGACCAACTTCCCGAGCAATCGCAACCTGCGCCGCGCGCTGGAGTACGCGGCGACCTTCGACCTGACCGTGGTCCTGCATTCCCAGGACGCCGACCTGGCCGAGGGCGGCCTCGCCCACGAAGGCCCGACCGCCAGCTTCCTCGGCTTGCCGGGAATCCCGGAGAGCGCGGAAACCGTAGCCCTGGCGCGCAACCTGCTGCTGGTGGAACAGAGCGGCGTGCGCGCCCACTTCAGCCAGCTGACCAGCGCCCGCGGTGCGCAGATGATCGGCGAGGCCCAGGCCCGCGGTTTGCCGGTGACGGCGGACGTGGCGCTGTACCAGCTGATCCTCACCGACGAGGCCCTCGCCGAGTTCTCCAGCCTCTACCACGTGCAACCGCCGTTGCGTACCGCCGCCGACCGCGCGGGGCTGCGCGAGGCGCTCAAAAGCGGCGTGATCTCGGCGATTTCCAGCCATCACCAGCCGCACGAGGCGGACGCCAAACTGGCCCCGTTCGGCGCCACCGAACCGGGCATCAGCAGCGTCGAGCTGCTGCTGCCGCTGGCGCTGACCCTGGTGCAGGACGGCCTGCTCGACCTGCCCACCCTGATCGCCCGCCTCAGCAACGGTCCCGCCGCCGCCTTGCGCCTGCCCGCCGGCAGCCTGCGCGTCGGTGCCGCCGCCGACCTGGTGCTGTTCGACCCCGCGGCCAGCACCCTGGCCGGCGAGGCCTGGCGCTCCAGGGGCGCGAACTGCCCGTTCCTCGGCCACGCGCTGCCCGGCGCGGTGCGCTACACGCTGGTCGACGGCCACGTCTGCTACCACGCCTGACGCCCGGAAAAGAAAAGCCCGCCGATCGGCGGGCTTTTTTCGTCTCGACCGCGCGCCTAGCGCAGGCGGGCGTTGCGCATCGACACCTGATCGTTGAGCGTCCAGAAGTCGTAGAGCACGCCCACCAGGAACAGCCCGCCGGTGCACAGGTAGAGAATGCCGGTGAGCCATTTGCCCTGGTACATGCGGTGCACGCCGAACAGGCCAAGGAAGGTCAGCAGCAGCCAGGCGACGTTGTAGTCGGTCGGGCCGGCGTTGAAGCGCAGGTCGGCCTCGCGATCCATCGCCGGAATCAGGAAGAAGTCGATGATCCAGCCGACGAAGAACAGGCCGAAGGTGAAGAACCAGATCGTCCCGGTGACCGGCTTGCCGTAGTAGAAGCGGTGCGCGCCGGTGAAGCCGAAGATCCACAGCAGATAACCGATCAGCTTGCTGTGCGTGTCCTGTCGTTGCATGGCTATTCCTCTGGAGTGAAGCGATTTCGGCGCGCCGACGGCCGGGGCCGCCCTTTGCTTGCAGGCGCGGAAAATTGTACGAATACTGTATTTAAATACAGTATTTGGTAAAGATCATGGACATCACCGACAAGCTCATCGTGCTGGCCGATGCTGCCAAGTATGACGTTTCCTGCGCCAGCAGCGGAGCACCGAAGCGCAGCTCCCGCGGCAAGGACGGCCTGGGCGCCACCGATGGCGCGGGCATCTGCCACAGTTTCACACCGGATGGCCGCTGCGTCGCCCTGCTGAAGATCCTGCTGACGAATTTCTGCCTCTACGACTGCCAGTACTGCGTCAACCGGCGCTCCAGCAACGTGCCACGGGCCCGCTTCACGCCCGAGGAAGTGGTCCGCCTGACCCTGGATTTCTACCGCCGCAACGTCATCAGCGGCCTGTTCCTCAGCTCCGGCATCATCCGCTCCTCGGACTACACCATGGAGCAGCTGACCCGCGTCGCCCAGAGCCTGCGCGAGGACCACGGCTTTCGCGGCTACATCCACCTGAAAACGATTCCCGACGCCGATCCGCTGCTGATCGCCCAGGCCGGACGCTACGCCGATCGCCTGAGCGTGAACATCGAACTGCCCACCGAGGACAGCCTGGTGCACCTGGCGCCGGAGAAGAACGGCCGCACCATCCGCCAGGCGATGGGCGCGATCCGCCTCGGCGTCGAGGAAGCCGGCAGCGAGGCCCGCGCGCCGCGCTTCGCCCCCGCCGGGCAGAGCACGCAGATGATCGTCGGCGCCGATGCCACCGACGACCGCACCATCCTCGACACCGCGCAGCGGCTGTATGGCGCCTACGGGCTCAAGCGCGTCTACTACTCCGCCTTCAGCCCGATCCCGCAGAGCCCCACCACGGTGCCGCTGCAGGCACCGCCGCTGCTGCGCGAACACCGCCTGTACCAGGCCGATTTCCTCCTGCGCGGCTACGGCTTCAACACCGAGGAGCTGCTCGCCGGCCCCGGCAACCTGGCGCTGGACATCGACCCCAAGCTGGCCTGGGCGTTGAATCACCGCGCGCAGTTCCCGGTGGACCTCAATCGCGCCGAACCGATGCTGATCGCCCGCGTGCCCGGCATCGGCGTGCGCAACGCCAAGCGCCTGGCCCTGCTGCGGCGCGAGCGGCGCATCCGCTACGACGATCTGGTGCGCATGCGCTGTTCGATGGACAAGCTCAAGCCGTTCATCGTGGTGCAGGACTACCGGCCGCGCAGCGATGGCTTCGAGTCCGCCACGCTGCGCCGCGCGCTGAGCGACACGCCGGCGCAGATGGCACTGTGGTGATGCGCCTGGTGCGCTTCTCCGGCCGCTTCGCCGACTGGCGCAAGGAGTGCCGGACGCTGCTGGAGGACGGCGTCGCACCGCACACGCTCACCTGGCAGGTGGATAGCGCCTGCGACGACCTGTTCGCCGCGGTCGGCGAGGAGCCGGCGCGCTACGCCGTCACGCGCGCCGCACTCAAGGTCCCGCGGGAATTGCCGGACCTGCTGGAAAGCGCCGCCCGCTTTCGCGCCGACGACCGCTGGGCGCTGCTCTACCGCGTGCTCTGGCGCGTCACCGGCGGCGACCGCAGCGCCATGCTCGCCGGCGACATCGACGGCGCCGTGCTGCAGCGACGGGTCAAGGCGGTGCGCCGCGAAGCGCACCACATGCACGCGTTCCTGCGCTTCCGCCAGCGCGACGCCGCCCTCGGCGCGCCGCAGTTCGTCGCCTGGCACGAGCCGGCCCACGACGTACTCGATCTCGGCGCCGAACACTTCGCCGAACGCATGGGCCGCAGCACCTGGCTGATCGCCACGCCGGACGGCACCGCGCATTTCGACGGCACGCGCGTGCACTACCAGGAGGGCTGCCCGGCCGAACTGCGCGCCTTCGCCGAAGGTATCCGCGACGATGGCGAACGACTCTGGCAGGCCTACTACGCGAGCACCTTCAACCCCGCCCGGCTGAACCAGAAGGTGATGCGCGGACACATGCCGGCGCGTTTCTGGAAGAACCTCCCGGAAGGCCCGCTGATCGCCGGACTGATGAGCCAGGCGCGCGCCGGGCAGCAGCGCCTGGCGCAGGCCGCCACGGTCGGCGAGCAGGATGGCCGGCAGGTACTGATCGCCCGCGAGAAGGCGCAGCCCGAGCGGCCGTTGCCCAGCTCGCTGGAAAGCTGCCGCAACTGCGACATCTGGCGCGACGCGACCCGCGCGGTGCCGGGAGAGGGCCCGCCGCGGGCGCGGATCATGCTGCTCGGCGAGCAGCCGGGCGATCAGGAAGACCTGGCCGGCAAGCCCTTCATCGGCCCCGCCGGCCAGGTGCTGGCGCGCGCCCTCGCCGAAGCCGGATTACGCCGGGAAGACATCTACCTGACCAACGCGGTGAAGCACTTCAAGTGGGAACCGCGCGGCGGCATCGCCGGGCGCGCCGCCACGCGCCTGCACGCCACGCCGAAACCGGCCGAGATCAAGGCCTGCCGCGGCTGGCTGGGCAAGGAGCTGGAGGAGGTGCAGCCGCAGGTGATCGTTGCCCTGGGCCGCACCGCGCTGGCGTCGCTGCTGGAAATCCACGACCCGCAACGCGTCCGCCTGGCCGATTACGCTGGCCGGGCCTTCGCTCATCAGGGTCGCTGGGTGGTGGTGGCGCCCCATCCCGCCGCGGTGCTGCGCGCCGCAGATGCCGGCGAGCAGCGTTTCGCCGAACTGGCGGAGGTGCTCAGGCAGGCGAGCGAGCTACAGGAGGTCATGGCGACTTAGGGGCGCAGCCTGGGTGGGCTGAAGCCCACCCTACGGAGCGTTAACCTCAGCGGAAGCGCCGGCCCGGATCGTCGTCGCTGACTTCCAGCGAAAGCCCCTGGGACACGCTGGTGAGGTGATCGCCGTCGGTTTCCGAACCGAGCTTGATCATCAGGCGCAGGTCGTTGGCCGAGTCGGCGTAGGCCAGGGCGTCCTCGTAGGTGATCTCGCCCTGGTTGTAGAGGTTGAACAGCGCCTGGTCGAAGGTCTGCATGCCCTGCTCGGTGGAGCGCTTCATCAGCGACTTCAGCTCGTGCACTTCGCCCTTGCGAATCAGGTCGGCGGCCAGCGGGGTGTTGAGCAGCACCTCGATCACCGCACGGCGGCCCTTGCCGTCCGGCGTGGGCACCAGTTGCTGGGCGACGATGGCGCGCAGGTTCAGCGAGAGGTCCATCCACACCTGCTGCTGCCGGTCGGCCGGGAAGAAGTGGATGATCCGGTCCAGCGCCTGGTTGGCGTTGTTGGCGTGCAGCGTGGCCAGGCACAGGTGGCCGGTTTCGGCGAAGGCCACGGCGTAGTCCATGGTTTCGCGGGTGCGCACCTCGCCGATCATGATCACGTCCGGTGCCTGGCGCAGGGTGTTCTTCAGCGCCACCTCGAAGGATTCGGTGTCGATGCCCACTTCGCGCTGGGTCACGATACAGTTCTGGTGCTGGTGGATGAACTCGATCGGGTCCTCGATGGAAATGATGTGGCCACTGGAGTTCTTGTTGCGGTAACCGATCATCGAGGCCAGCGAGGTGGATTTGCCGGTGCCGGTGGCGCCGACGAAGATCACCAGGCCGCGCTTGGTCATCGCCAGTTTCTTGAGGATTTCCGGCAGGCGCAGGTCTTCCATGGTCGGAATGTTGGTCTCGATCCGCCGCAACACCATGCCGACCAGGTTGCGCTGGTAGAAGGCGCTGACACGGAAACGCCCGACACCGCGGGCACTGATGGCGAAGTTGCACTCGTGCTGGGCGGCGAAATCGCGGCGCTGCTGCTCGTTCATCACGCCGAGCACGGTCTCGCGGGTCTGCTCGGGCGACATCGGCGTCTTGGTCACCGGCAGGATGCGCCCGTTGACCTTCATCGACGGCGCGACACCGGCGGTGATGAACAGGTCGGATGCGCCCTTCTCCACCATCAGGCGCAACAGTTTTTCGAATTCCATGGGCTCGCTCACGTGCAGCTCCGTTCTTGCTGGATCGGTGGAAAGGACGGGATGTCAGCCCGCGGCCTCAGAAGTTTTCCGGGGTCTTGGCCTTCTCGCGGGCGTTCTCGCGGGATACCAGGCCCTTGGCGACCAGCCCCTTGAGGCACGAGTCGAGGGTCTGCATGCCCAGCGAACCGCCAGTCTGGATCGCCGAATACATCTGCGCGACCTTGTCCTCGCGGATCAGGTTACGGATCGCCGGCGTGCCGATCATGATTTCGTGCGCCGCGACGCGACCGCCACCGATCTTCTTCAGCAGGGTCTGCGAGATCACCGCCTGCAGCGACTCGGAAAGCATCGAGCGAACCATGGATTTCTCCTCGGCCGGGAACACGTCGACGATCCGGTCGATGGTCTTCGCCGCCGAGGTGGTGTGCAGCGTGCCGAACACCAGGTGGCCGGTTTCCGCCGCGGTCAGCGCCAGGCGGATGGTTTCCAGGTCACGCATCTCGCCGACCAGGATGATGTCCGGGTCTTCGCGCAGGGCCGAGCGCAGCGCTTCGTTGAAGCCGAGGGTATCGCGGTGCACCTCGCGCTGGTTGACCAGGCACTTCTTCGATTCGTGAACGAATTCGATCGGGTCCTCGACGGTGAGGATGTGGTGGTACTTGGTGTTGTTCAGGTAGTCGAGCATCGCCGCCAGGGTGGTCGACTTGCCCGAACCGGTCGGGCCGGTGACCAGCACCAGCCCGCGCGGCACGTCGGCCATCTTCTTGAAGGTGTCGCCCATGCCCAGGTCTTCCATGGTCAGGACCTTGGAGGGAATGGTCCGGAACACCGCGCCGGCGCCGCGGTTGTGGTTGAAGGCGTTGACCCGGAAACGCGCGACGCCCGGCACCTCGAAGGAGAAGTCGGTCTCGAGGAATTCCTCGTAATCCTTGCGCTGCTTGTCGTTCATGATGTCGTAGATCAGCGCGTGCACCTGCTTGTGCTCCATCGCCGGCAGGTTGATCCGGCGCACGTCGCCGTCGACGCGGATCATCGGTGGCAGACCGGCCGACAGGTGCAGGTCCGAGGCGCCTTGCTTGGCGCTGAAGGCAAGCAGCTCGGTAATATCCATGGAAATCCCCAATCACGAACGAGCAGATGGCTTCGACAGGAAGGCGCGGCGGGCGGGGCGGGAAGCCCGACCTTCGCTCGCTACGCTTTCCGACAGCCTGATAGAATGCCGGACCTCTAAAGCGGGTCGCAGAGCGCAAGTAATGTCCACGATAGCAGAGAATATTGCAAAGGTCGGCGCGCGCATCCGTCGGGCGGCAGAGGCCGTACAGCGGGATTCCCAGGGTATTTCACTGCTCGCCGTGAGCAAGACGAAACCCGCCGCCGCGCTGCGCGAAGCCTATGCCGCGGGGCAGCGCGATTTCGGCGAGAACTACCTGCAGGAAGCCCTCGACAAGCAGCGCGAGCTGGCCGACCTGCCGCTCACCTGGCACTTCATCGGGCCGATCCAGTCGAACAAGACCAAGCCCATCGCCGAGCATTTCGCCTGGGTGCATTCGGTCGACCGGCTGAAGATCGCCGAACGTCTTTCCGCGCAGCGCCCCGCCGGGTTGCCGCCGCTGAACATCTGCCTGCAGGTGAACGTCAGTGGCGAGGACAGCAAGTCCGGCTGCGCCGCCGCCGAACTGCCGGCGCTGGCTGCGGCCGTGGCCGCGCTGCCCAACCTGCGCCTGCGCGGGCTAATGGCGATTCCCGAACCGAGCGACGATCCGGGCGTACAGCGCGCCGCCTTCGCGCGCCTGCGCACGCTGGGCGAAGAACTCGAGCTGCCGCTGGACACGCTGTCCATGGGCATGAGCCACGACCTCGAGGCCGCCATCGCCGAGGGCGCGACCTGGGTTCGTATCGGCACCGCGCTGTTCGGCGCGCGCGATTATCCGCAGGCCACCACCCCCTCCGACAAAGGAAACCCCGCATGAGCAGTCCCCGCATCGCCTTCATCGGCGCCGGCAACATGGCCACCAGCCTGATCGGCGGCCTGCGCGCCCAGGGCGTTCCGGCCGAGCGCATCCGCGCCAGCGACCCCGGCGCGGATGCCCGCGCGCGCGTTGCGGCCGAGCACGGCATCGCGCTGTTCGAGAGCAACGCCGAGGCCATCGAGGGCGCCGACGTGATCGTCCTGGCGACCAAGCCGCAGGTAATGAAGAGCGTCTGCCTGGCGCTGGCGCCGAACCTGCGCGAGGGCCAGCTGATCGTCTCGATCGCCGCCGGGATCACCGCCGCGAGCATCGAAAGCTGGCTGGGCGAACGCCCGCTGGTGCGCTGCATGCCGAACACGCCGGCGCTGTTGCGCCAGGGCGCCAGCGGCCTGTACGCCAACCCGCGGGTCAGTGGCGAACAGCGCGCCCAGGCGGAGCAGTTGCTGTCCGCGGTGGGCCTGGTGGAATGGCTCGACGAGGAACGCCTGATCGACGCGGTCACTGCAGTCTCCGGCAGCGGCCCGGCGTATTTCTTCCTGCTCATCGAGGCGATGACCGCCGCCGGCGAACAGCTCGGCCTGCCGCGTGAAACCGCCGCCCGGCTGACCCTGCAGACGGCCCTGGGCGCCGCGCGCATGGCCAGCGAAAGCGATGTGCCGGCCGCCGAACTGCGCCGTCGCGTCACCTCGCCGAAAGGCACCACCGAAGCGGCCATCACCGCGTTCCAGGCGGGCGGATTCGACGCGCTGGTGCAGCAGGCGCTCGACGCCGCCGCGCAGCGCTCCGCCGAACTCGCCGAACAACTGGGTCAATAAGGAGCTATCGATGACCGGTCTCAACACCGCCGCCATCTACGTGATTCAGACGCTCGGCAGCCTCTATCTGCTGATCGTCCTGCTGCGCTTCATCCTGCAAATGGTCCGCGCGGATTTCTACAACCCGATGAGCCAGTTCATCGTGCGCGCCACCCAGCCGCTGCTGCGTCCGCTGCGCAAGGTGATTCCCGGATTCGGCGGGGTCGACCTGGCCTCGCTGGTGCTGGCGATCCTGGTGCAGATGCTGCTGATGGTGATCACCCTGATCCTGATGGGCTACGGCGTCGGCGGCTTCCTCCTGCAGGTTCTGATCTGGGCGATCATCGGCGTCACCTCGCTGTTCATGAAGGTGTTCTTCTTCGCCCTGATCATCAGCGTGATCCTGTCCTGGGTCGCGCCCGGCACACGCAACCCGGCCGCCGAACTGGTCAACCAGATCTGCGAGCCGCTGCTGTCGCCGATCCGGCGCGTCCTGCCCAACCTCGGCGGGCTCGACCTGTCGCCGATCTTCGCCTTCATCGCGCTCAACCTGATCGACATGCTGGTGATCAACAACCTCGCGGCGATGACGGGAATGCCGAAAATCCTCAGTCCGTTCATGTGAGCGGCGCGTACTTCCGCTGGGACGGCGAGGACCTGCTCCTCGCCTGTCACCTGCAGCCCAAGGCCAGTCGCGACGAGTTCGCCGGGCTGCACGGCGACCGGTTGAAGATCCGCCTCACCGCGCCGCCGGTGGAGGGCAAGGCCAATGCCCATCTGCTGGCCTTCCTCGCCGAGGCGTTCGGCGTGTCGAAAAGCCAGGTCAGCCTGGAAAGCGGCGAACTGAACCGCCAGAAGCGGGTGCGTATCCGCCACCCGCGACAACTGCCCGCACTCCCTGGTTTGACCGCTCGCCCCACCTGAGCGACCTTACGGCCGGGCGATGCCGGCGCCGCGTTGAAGCCCTGCGTCGGCCTTTCCATAATCCAGGGGCGCCGCCGCATCGCGCCTCTCGCACACCGCCATCAGGACGCATCGAATGAGCATGGAACGCCTCAGCCAGCAGGTGGACGCCTACGTCGAATGGAAGCGCGAACTGATCCGCGAGATCATCCGCTACCGCAGCTGGCTGGCGAGCAACCGGCTCGGTTCCGACGCGGTGGAAGCCCGGCTCGAACGCGCGCTTCGCCTGCTGCGCACCGACCACATCACCCTGGCCTTCGTCGGCGAGTTCTCGCGCGGCAAGAGCGAGCTGATCAACGCCCTGTTCTTCTCCCAATACGGCCAGCGCATGCTGCCCTCGCGCGCCGGTCGCACCACCATGTGCCCCACCGAGCTGTTCTTCGACCCGCGCTCCGAGCGTCCCTACATCCGCCTGTTGCCGATCGAGACGCGCATCTCCGCCACCCGCGTGGCGCAGTTCAAGCGGCTTCCGCGGCACTGGGTGAACATTCCGCTGGATGCCAGCGATCCGGACAACATGGCCCAGGCCTTCGCCCAGCTGGCGCAGGCCAAGCCGGTGCCGGTGGAACAGGCGATTGCCCTGGGTTTCCACCCCGACGCCCTGGAAGCCAGCGGCCGCCCCGGTGAAGTGCTGGTGCCGGCCTGGCGTCACGCCCTGGTGCACATCGATCACCCGCTGCTGCGCCAGGGCCTGCGCATCCTCGACACGCCCGGCCTGAACGCCCTGGGCAGCGAACCGGAGCTGACCCTGTCGATGCTGCCCGGCGCCCAGGCGATCATCTTCCTGCTCGCCGCCGACAGCGGCGTCAGCGCCAGCGACCTGGAAATCTGGGAACAGCACATCCGCCAGATCGACGACGACACCCCGGCGAGCCTGTTCGCCGTGCTGAACAAGATCGACACGCTGTGGGACGACCTCGCCGGCGAGGACTTCGTCGAAGCCGGCATCCGCCAGATCCAGGCCAGCAGCGCCGGCCAGCTCGGCATCGACATCCAGGACGTCCTGCCGCTGTCGGCCAAGCAGGCCCTGCTGGCCAAGGTCCGCGGCGACCGTGCGCTGCTCGAACGCAGCCGGCTGGGCGAACTCGAGGAGCTGCTCTGCGAGCGCATCGTCGCGCAGAAGGAACGGCTGCTCGAAGACCAGGTGGTGAACCAGGTGCTCGGCCTGCTCAACAACAGCCAGCACGTGCTGCAGCTGCGCCTGGAAAAAGCCCGCGAACAGCAGGCGCTGCTCGGCAGCCGTCAGCAGGACGACGGCCATCTGCTGTTCGAGCTGACCGCGCGTACCCGCCAGGAGCACGCTCGCCACCACAAGCGCCTGCTGACCCTGAAGACCAACCAGCGCCTGCTCAAGCGCCAGGGCAACCTGCTGCGCGCGGCGTCGCGCCCGGAGCGCCTGGAGCAGCACCTGCAGGACGTTCGCCGCAACCTCACCGGCAGCTGGACCACGCTGGGCATCGGCCAGGCGATCCTCGGCTTCTTCGATGCGGTGGACACCGACCTGCACCACCTGCAGCAGGAGGCCGAGATGGCCAACAAGATGGTCGGCGCCCTCTACCGCCGGCACAACGAGGAGAACCCGTTGCTCGGCATCGACGCACCGCGCTTCGACGCCAGCCGCTACCTGCGCGAACTGCACCAGTTGCGGGTCAAGGCCGACCAGTTCCGCCTGCACCCGAAAACCCTGTTCACCGAGCAGCGCGCGCTGACCCGGCGCTTCTTCGCCACCCTCGCCCAGGAAGTCATCGGCCTGCACCGGCGCCTGCGCCAGGCCGCCGAGCAGTGGGCGAGCGATGCGCTGACGCCGTTGCTGCAGCACGCCCTGGAGCACAAGCAGGCGCTCGAAGGCCACATGCTGCAACTGCGCGAGCTGGCCCAGCGCACCCGGCAGGTACGCCAGCGCGGGCAGGTGCTCGAGCGCTATCTCGCCGACCTGGAAAAACAGCTGGCCCAGGCCAACGAGATGCTGCGCGTCCTCCGCCTCCCGGCGCCGATCCAGCGCCAGGCCAAGGTGGTCAGCCTGCCGGGAGCGATGCGCCTCTGACCGCAACGCTCGGCGGCGCCCGCCGCGCGATTTCCCGCTGCGCCGATACAGGGTGAATTGCCCGGCGCTTCCCTTTAGACTTTGCCGCCTTATTTCCGCGAGAGCAGGGTCGATGTCCTCTGTCTTCCCCGATGATTCGGTCGGTCTGGTCAGCCCGCAGGTGATGACGTTCAGCGAGCCGCTGGCGCTGGCCTGCGGACGCGATCTGAACGGCTATCAGTTGGTCTACGAAACCTACGGCGAACTGAACGCGGCGCGCAGCAACGCTGTACTGATCTGCCATGCCCTGTCCGGCCATCACCATGCCGCCGGCTACCACAGCGACAGCGAGCGCAAGCCCGGCTGGTGGGACAGCTGCATCGGCCCGGGAAAGGCCATCGACACGCGCAAGTTCTTCGTCGTCTCGCTGAACAACCTCGGCGGCTGCAACGGCTCGACCGGCCCCGGCAGCATCAACCCGGCGAGCGGCCGCCCCTACGGCGCCGACTTCCCGGTGGTGACGGTGGAGGACTGGGTGAACAGCCAGGCGCGCCTCGCCGATGCATTGGGCATCGCCCAGTGGGCGGCGGTGGTGGGTGGCAGCCTCGGCGGCATGCAGGCGATGCAATGGGCGATCAGCTACCCGCAGCGCATCCGCCACTGCCTGGCGATCGCCTCGGCGCCGAAGCTCTCGGCGCAGAACATCGCCTTCAACGAAGTCTCGCGCCAGGCGATCCTCTCCGACCCGCAGTTCCACGGCGGGCATTTCCAGGAACAGGGCGTGATCCCCAAGCGCGGGCTGATGCTGGCGCGCATGGTCGGCCACATCACCTACCTGTCGGATGACGCGATGGGCGAGAAATTCGGCCGCGAGCTGAAGACCGACAAGCTCAACTACGACTTCCACAGCGTCGAGTTCCAGGTGGAAAGCTACCTGCGCTACCAGGGCGAGGAATTCTCCGGGCGCTTCGACGCCAACACCTACCTGCTGATGACCAAGGCGCTGGACTACTTCGACCCGGCGGCGGCCCACGGCGGCGACCTGGCGCGGACCCTGGCGAAGGTCGAGGCGGACTTCTGCGTGATGTCCTTCACCACCGACTGGCGCTTCTCGCCGGCCCGCTCGCGGGAAATCGTCGAGGCGCTGATCGCCGCGAAGAAGAACGTCAGCTACCTGGAAATCGACGCCCCGCAGGGCCACGACGCCTTCCTCATGCCGATCCCGCGCTACCTGCAGGCGTTTGGCGGCTACATGAACCGGATTCTGGTGTAACCATGCGCGCCGACCTCGACATCATCCAGGACTGGATTCCCGCCGGCAGCCGCGTGCTCGACCTCGGCTGCGGCAACGGCGAACTGCTCGCCTGGCTGCGCGACAACAAGTCGGTGAGCGGCTACGGGCTGGAAATCGACCCCGGCAACATCGCCGAATGCGTGCGCAAGGGCGTCAACGTCATCGAGCAGGACCTCGACAAGGGCCTCGGCAACTTCGCCAGCAACAGCTTCGACGTGGTGGTGATGACCCAGTCGCTGCAGGCCATGCACTACCCGGACAAGGTGCTGGAAGAAATGCTGCGGGTCGGCAAGACCTGCATCATCACCTTCCCCAACTTCGGCCACTGGCGCTGCCGCTGGTACCTGGCGAGCAAGGGCCGCATGCCGGTGTCGGATTTCTTGCCGTACACCTGGTACAACACGCCGAACATCCACTTCTGCACCTTCGAGGACTTCGAGGCGCTCTGCCACAAGTTGCAGGTGCGCGTTCAGGACCGCCTGGCGGTCGACCGCGAGCACCGCCACAGCCTCGGCAGCCGGTTGTGGCCGAACCTGCTCGGCGAGATCGGCATCTACCGGGTCTGCGGCCCGAGCGTGGCCGACGCGCTGATCGCCGTCTGAATCCCGATCATCACCCTGGAGCCCCGACCATGCGCCGCCTGACCCTGTTCCTCGTAGCCCTCTGCCTCGCCGTGCCGGCGCTGGCCGAACGCAAGCAAAGCTTCGGCGCGCTGGACGTGCATTACAGTGCGTTCAACTCCAGCTTCCTGCAGCCGGACGTGGCCGCCGCGGCCGGCCTGGTGCGCAGCAAGCAGCAGGGCGTGCTCAACGTCGCCCTGGTGGAGGCCGGCAAGCCCGCCGCCGGCGAGATGCGTGGCGAGGTGAAGGACCTGCTCGGCAAGCGCACCGCGCTGACCTTCCGCCAGGTCCGGGAGGGCGAGTCGATCTACTACCTCGCGCAGTTCCCCATCGAGTCGCGGGAAATGCTCGCCTTCTCGCTGAAGATCAAGGCCGCCGGCG
This sequence comes from Pseudomonas sp. UBA6310, assembly GCF_002438225.1. Lineage (NCBI taxonomy): Bacteria > Pseudomonadati > Pseudomonadota > Gammaproteobacteria > Pseudomonadales > Pseudomonadaceae > Pseudomonas > Pseudomonas sp. UBA6310. Next base: position 28,500 of record NZ_DJTK01000020.1, read on the forward strand.
GCGCCGAGCAGAGCCTCGACTTCTCCCAGGAAATCTTTCCGGACGAATGAACATGTTCAACGAACTGGTCCTCGCCAGCCATAACGCCGGCAAACTCAAGGAACTCCAGGCCATGCTCGGCGCCAGCGTGAAGCTGCGCTCGGTGGGCGAGTTCAGTCCGGTGGAACCGGAGGAAACCGGCCTGTCGTTCGTCGAGAACGCCATCCTCAAGGCGCGCAACGCCGCGCGGCTGTCCGGATTGCCGGCACTGGCCGACGATTCCGGGCTGGCGGTGGACGTCCTCGGCGGCGCGCCGGGCATCTATTCGGCGCGCTATGCCGACGGCCAGGGCGATGCGGCGAACAACGCCAAGCTGCTGCTGGCGCTCAAGGACGTGCCGGAAGCCGAGCGCGGCGCGCAGTTCGTCTGCTGCCTGGCGCTGGTGCGGCATGCCGACGACCCGCTGCCGATCCTCTGCGAAGGCCTCTGGCACGGTCGTATCCTCAACGAAGCGCGCGGCGCCCACGGCTTCGGCTACGACCCGCTGTTCTGGGTGCCGGAGCGCAACTGCTCCAGCGCCGAGCTGGGCCCGGTCGAGAAGAACCAGATCAGCCACCGCGCGCTGGCGATGGCGCTGTTGAAGCAGCGCCTGGGCCTGGCATGAACCCGACGCCCTCTCCCCCTGCCGCGAAGGGCGCGGGGAGTCGGAACCAGGGCACGGGTTTCCAGCTCCCGCCCCTGGCGCTGTACATCCATATTCCCTGGTGCGTGCGCAAATGCCCGTACTGCGACTTCAACTCCCACGCCGCCGGCCCCGAGCTTCCGGAAGACGCCTACGTCGATGCCCTGCTGGCGGACCTTGAGCTCGATCTGGTCCATGTCCACGGCCGTCCGCTGAGTTCGATCTTCTTCGGCGGCGGCACCCCGAGCCTGTTTTCCGCCCGCGCGCTGGGGCGTCTGCTGCAGGGCGTCGAGCGTCGCGTGCCGTTCGCCGAGGACATCGAGATCACCCTGGAAGCAAATCCCGGCACCTTCGAGCAGGCCAAGTTCGTCGACTACCGCGCGCTGGGCATCAATCGCCTGTCGATCGGCGTGCAGAGTTTCCAGGCCGAGAAGCTCAAGGCGCTGGGGCGTATCCACGACGGCGACGAGGCGATCCGCGCCGCCGACATGGCCCGCGCCGCCGGCTTCGACAACTTCAACCTCGACCTCATGCATGGCCTGCCGCAGCAGTCGCTGGAGGACGCGCTGGCCGACCTGCGCATCGCCATCGCCCAGGCGCCGACGCACCTGTCCTGGTATCAGCTGACCATGGAGCCGAACACGGTGTTCTGGAGCCAGCCGCCGGAGCTGCCCGAGGACGACACCCTCTGGGACATCCAGGAAGCCGGCCAGGCGCTGCTCGCCGAACACGGCTATGTGCAGTACGAAACCTCGGCCTACGCCCGGCCCGCGCGCCAGGCGCGGCACAACCTGAACTACTGGAGCTTCGGCGACTTCCTCGGCATCGGCGCCGGCGCCCACGCCAAACTCAGCGGCCCGAACGGCGATATCCGCCGCACCTGGAAGACCCGCCTGCCGAAGGATTACCTGGATGCCGGCAAACCCTTCCAGGCCGGTGAGAAGCGGCTGCTCGCCGAGGACCTGCCGTTCGAGTTCATGATGAACGCCCTGCGCCTGGTCGACGGCGTGCCGGCCGAGCGCTTCAGCGAACGCACCGGCCTGCCGTTGTCGAGCATCGCCAGCGCCTGCGCCGGGGCGCGCCAGGCCGGCCTGCTGGATGAAGACCCGGGCCGGCTGCGGCCCACTGCGCATGGCCAGCTGTTCCTCAACGATCTGCTGCAGCGCTTCCTGCCCTGAAGGTCCAGGCATCGGCCCGCTTGCCGGAAAGCGGCTTGCGGCTGGCGCCCTCCGGCGCGGCCCACAGGGCGAGCGAGACGGGTAATGCGCATTGGCACCCCGTAAACTCCACATCCTGGCCTTTTCGCCTTCCCGACCCTCGCTCGCCGGACCGTGCACGGACCTGAGCGCGCCCCGTCCACCCCCCACTCAAGGAGCATGCATGGACTTCGTACTCGACCTGATCGCCACCCTCTCGCGCTGGTGCCGTGGGCACCTCTCCGAGATCGCCATGGCGCTGATGGCGACGCTGCTGGTGCAGTTCGGCCCATCGATCAACGCCTGGGTGCAACGCTCGGTCGGCAGCCTGAACTTCGTCCTGCGCACGCTGATCTTCGTGCTGGTCTGCGCCATCGGCTACGGCCTGGCGATGGTGTTCTTCACGCCCTGGGTGGCCAAGGGCCTCGGCTACTTCAACAACTACACGCTGGCGCCGGTGTTGCTGCTGGTGTTCTTCCTGATCGGCGTGCTGGCCGATCGCAGCTGACACGGCGCCGTTCGCCGGATGAAAAAAAGGCCACTCGCGTGGCCCTTTTTTCGTGGCGGTCGACTCAGCTCTGGCTGGGCGGCGACACAGGCGCCGGCTGCGGACGCCAGCTCTGCCCGCCGGTTTCCGCCTCCATCGCCTGCTGGATCGCGCGCTTGCGCTTCTCCTCGGCGCGCCGGGCGAAGAACCAGGCGAAGAACGTGAAGATCGACACCACCAGCAGGATCAGGCTGGCGACGGCGTTGATCTCCGGCTTCACGCCCAGGCGCACGGCGGAGAACACCTCCATCGGCAGGGTCGTGGAACCGGGCCCGGACACGAAGCTGGCGAGCACCAGGTCGTCGAGCGACAGGGCGAAGGACATCATGCCGCCCGCCGCCAGGGACGGCGCGATCATCGGGATGGTGATCAGCAGGAACACCTTCCACGGCCGCGCGCCTAGGTCCATCGCCGCCTCCTCGATGGACAGGTCCAGCTCGCGCAGCCGCGCCGACACCACGATCGCCACGTAGGACGCGCAGAACGTGGTGTGGGCGATCCAGATGGTGACGATGCCGCGCTCCTGCGGCCAGCCGATCAGTTGCGCCATCGCCACGAAGAGCAGCAGCAGCGACAGACCGGTGATCACTTCCGGCATCACCAGCGGCGCGGTGACCAGGCCACCGAACAGCGTGCGTCCGCGGAACTGCGGAATGCGGGTGAGCACGAAGGCCGCCATGGTGCCGAGCACCACCGCCGCGATGGCGGTGTAGCAGGCGATCTCCAGCGAACGCATTACCGCGCCCATCAGCTGGCGGTTGTCCAGCAGGCCGGCGTACCACTTCACCGACCAGCCGCCCCATACCGTCACCAGCTTGGAGGCGTTGAACGAGTAGATCACCAGGATCAGCATCGGCGCGTAGATGAACAGCAACCCGGCCCAGAGCATGAACGTGGTCAAGCGGAAGTGCTTCATGCCTTGCCCTCCAGTTCCTTGGCTTGGTTGCGGTTGAACAGGATGATCGGCACGATCAGGATCGCCAGCATCACCACCGCCAGGGCGGAAGCAACCGGCCAGTCACGGTTGTTGAAGAACTCCTGCCAGAGCACCTTGCCGATCATCAGTGTCTCCGGTCCGCCGAGCAGCTCGGGGATGACGAACTCGCCGACCACCGGAATGAACACCAGCATGCTGCCGGCGATGATGCCGTTCTTCGACAGCGGCACGGTGATCTTCCAGAAGTTGTTCAGGTTGCTCGAGCCCAGGTCGGACGCGGCCTCCAGCAGGCTGTTGTCGTGCTTCACCAGATTGGCGAAGAGCGGCAGGATCATGAACGGCAGGTACGAATAGACCACGCCGATGTACACCGCGAGGTTGGTGTTGAGGATCTGCAGCGGTGTGTCGATCAGGCCGATGTCGAGCAGGAAGCCGTTGAGCAGGCCGTTGTTGCTGAGGATGCCCATCCACGCGTACACCCGGATCAGGATCGCGGTCCAGGTCGGCATCATGATCAGCAGCAGCAGCGTGGTCTGCGACTCCTTCTTCGCCCGCGCCATGGCGTAGGCCATCGGGTAGCCGATCAACAGGCAGACGATGGTGCTGATCGCCGCCATCTTCAACGAGCCGAGGTACGCCGCCAGGTACAGTTCGTCCTCGGTGAGGAACAGGTAGTTGCCCAGGTTGAGGATGATTTCCAGCTTCTGCTCGGCGTAGCTGTAGATCTCGGTATACGGCGGGATCGCCACGTCGGCTTCGGCGAAGCTGATCTTCAGGACGATGAAGAACGGCAGCAGGAAGAACAGGAACAGCCAGAGGAACGGCCCGCTGACCACCGCCGCGCGCCCCGGATTCAGGTGGCTGAAGCGGCTGAAGAGCAGCGCCACGCCGACATACACTGCGGCCACGGTTGCCAGCACCACCAGCAGCGTGCAGATCTGGTTGATCGACAGCCCGAGCGCCTGCCAGAAGGTCCCGGCCGGACCGATCAGATTGAGCAGCGTCACCGCGCCGATGATCACTAGCGCCGCCGCGACGACCACGATCCCGCGGTCATTGAGTGGGTTCGTGAGTTTGCTCATGACTGCAGCACCACGCCGCTATCGTCCTCCCAGTAGACCACGACCGGATCGTCCCAGGTCGGCCGCTTGCCGCGGCGCTCGGCGTTGGCGATGAAGGCCTGGACGATCTGCCCGGACGCCAGCTTGATGTAGTACACCGAGTGGCCGCCAAGGTAGGCGATGTCGTGCACGGTACCGTTGGACCAGTTGTAGGTCGGGTGTTCGTGATCGGCCGGCAGCTGGCTGGCGATCAGCAGTTTTTCCGGGCGCAGGGCGTAGGTGATCCTGGTTTCCTGGGCGCGGGTACTGATGCCGTGGCCAATGTAGATCGGGTTGTCCAGGGCCGGGCAGTTGATCACCGCGTGGTCGGCGTCATCGGTGACGATCTCGCCGTCGAACAGGTTGACGTTGCCGATGAACTCGCAGACCAGCCGGCTCGCCGGGGTCTCGTAGATGTCCACCGGGCTGCCGATCTGGGCGATCCAACCGAGGTGCATGATGGCGATCCGCTGGGCCATGGTCATGGCCTCTTCCTGATCGTGGGTCACCATCACGCAGGTCACGCCGACGCGCTCGATGATCTGCACCAGTTCGAGCTGCATCTGCGAGCGCAGCTTCTTGTCCAGCGCCCCCATCGGCTCGTCGAGCAGCAACAGCTTCGGCCGCTTGGCCAGCGAACGGGCCAGCGCCACGCGCTGGCGCTGGCCGCCGGAGAGCTGGTGCGGCTTGCGCTTGGCGTACTGGGTCATGTGCACCAGCTTGAGCATTTCCTCGACGCGCTCGTCGATCTGCTCCTTGGACAGCTTGTCCTGCTTGAGACCGAAGGCGATGTTCTGCGCCACGGTCATGTGCGGGAACAGCGCGTAGGACTGAAACATCATGTTGATCGGCCGCTCGTAGGGCGGCATGTCGGTGATGTCCACGCCGTCCAGCAGGATGCGCCCCTCGGTGGGCCGCTCGAAGCCGGCGAGCATGCGCAGCAGTGTCGACTTGCCCGAGCCCGAGCCGCCCAGCAGGGCGAATATCTCGCCGCGGTTGATGGTCAGCGAGACGTCGTCGACGGCAACGGTTTCATCGAATTTCTTGGTGATGCGGTCTATTTTCACCAGCACTTCTTTCGGCTGCTGGTCGCCCTCGAGGGCTTTCTTGTAGGCGCTGGAGGCAACGGCCATGGGCTAACTCCCGGGAAAAATAGAGCCCGGCCAGAAGGCCGGGCGGACACTCACTTGCCAGTCTTGATGGTGGTCCAGCTGCGCGTCTGCATGCGCAGGACCTTGGGCGGCAGCTCGGCCTGCACGTAGAGCTTGTCGAGAACCTCCTGCGGCGGATAGATGCCGGGGTTGTTCAGGACCTCCTGGTCCATCAGCGGGCCGGACGCCGGAGTCGGGTTGGCGTAGCCGACGTAGTCGCTGATCTTCGCCACCACCTCAGGCTGCATGATGTAGTTCATGAAGGCATGCGCCTCCTTGACGTTCTTCGCATCGGCCGGGATCGCCATCATGTCGAACCACAGGTTGGCGCCTTCCTTGGGGATGGCGTAGGCGATGTTCACGCCCTTGCCGGCCTCTTCGGCGCGCGACTTGGCCTGGAAGATATCGCCGGAGAAGCCCACCGCGACGCAGATGTTGCCGTTGGCCAGGTCGCCGATGTACTTCGAGGAGTGGAAATAGGTCACGTAGGGGCGCACGGCGAGCAGCTTGGCCTCGGCCTTCTTGTATTCCTCGGCGCTCTGGCTGGCCGGGGACATGCCCATGTAGTTGAGCATCGCCGGCAGCACTTCATCCCCGGAATCGAGGAAGGACACGCCGCACTTGCTCAGCTTCTTCATGTTTTCCGGCTCGAACACGGTGGCCCAGGAGTCGATGTGATCGACGCCGAGCGCTTCCTTGATCTTGTCGACGTTGTAGCCGATGCCGGTGGTGCCCCACATGTACGGCACCGCGTACTGGTTGCCGGGGTCGTTGACCTCGAGCTGTTTGAGCAGCTTGGGATCGAGATTCTTCCAGTTGGGCAGCTGCGACTTGTCGAGCTTCTGGAATGCCCCGGCCTTGATCTGCTTGCCGAGGAAGTGGTTGGACGGCACGACCACGTCGAACCCGGTGCGGCCGGCGAGCAGCCTGCCTTCGAGGGTTTCGTTGGAGTCGAAGACGTCATAGATCGGCTTGATGCCGGTGGCCTTCTCGAAGTCGGCGAGGGTGGTTTCGCCGATGTAGTCGGACCAGTTGTAGATGTGGACGGTGGATTCGGCCTGGGCCGTGGCGATCAACCCGAGGGTCATGGCGGCGCCGAGCAGCGTTTTGTGGAAATCGATGTTCACACGTCTTTCCTCGTTCCTTGGTCAGTCGTCGGAGCCTCGCGGCCCGGTTCGCGGTCAGCCTTGCACGCATCCGGTCTCCGCCTGGCGGGCGCCGTGTGCGAGGGGTGGAACGCCGCGGCTGGCGCCGCGGCACGTCACGGCCGCCGGCGAACGCTCCGCTGTTGGCAGAGCGCGCCGGAGACCATTGCTGCTTACTTGCCCGACTTGATGGCGGTCCAGCTGCGAGTCATTGCGCGCTGCACTTTCGCCGGCAGGTCCGGGAAGGCGTAGAGCTGCTTCATCACCTCAGGCGTCGGGTAGATGCCCGGGTCGGTGCGGATCGCCTCGTCCACCAGTTCGGTGGCGGCGGCGTTGCCGTTGGGGTAGGACACGTAGTTGCTGATCTCGGCGATCACGTCCGGCTTGAGCAGGAAGTTGATGAACTTCAGCGCGCCTTCCGGGTTCTCCGCGTCTTTCGGAATCGCCACGGTGTCGAAGAAGGCACCGGCGCCTTCTTTCGGGATGTTGTACAGCACCTTCACGCCGTTCTTGGCTTCTTCGGCGCGGGATTTGGCCTGGTAGATGTCGCCCGAGTAACCGATGGCCACGCAGATGTTGCCGTTGGCGAGGTCACCGATGTACTTCGAGGAGTGGAAATAGGTGATCGAGGGACGCACCTTGAGGAACAGCGCCTCGGCTTCCTTGAGCTCTTTGGGGTCCTGGCTGTCCGACTTGTAGCCCAGGTAGTGGAGGGCGGCCGGCAGGATTTCGGTCGGCGAATCGAGGAAGCTTACGCCGCAGCCCTTGAGCTTGGCGATGTTTTCCGGCTTGAACACCAGGTCCCAGGAATTGACCGGCGCGTTGTCGCCCAGCGCGGCCTTGACCTTGTCGGCGTTGTAGCCGATGCCGATGGTGCCCCACAGGTAGGGAATCGCGTACTGGTTGCCCGGGTCGCTGATTTCCAGGGTTTTCATCAAGTCGGGGTTGAGGTTCTTCCAGTTCGGCAGCTTGGACTTGTCCAGGGGCTGGTAGACGCCGGCCTTGATCTGCTTGGCGAGGAAGGAGTTGGACGGCACCACCACGTCGTAACCGGCCTTGCCGGCGAGCAGCTTGGCTTCGAGCACTTCGTTGCTGTCGTAGACGTCGTAGACGACCTTGATGCCGGTTTCCGCGGTGAACTTGGCGATGGTGTCTTCGGCGATGTAGTCGGACCAGTTGTACACGTGGAGGACTTTGTCGTCGGCCTGCGCCGCGCTGAACGCCATGCCCGCGAGGGACAACGCGAGAAGGGTCTTGCCGATTTTTTTCATGCCTACAGCTCCTGTTGTCTGAAAAGTCCGAGCCTGGCTCCCGTCACCCCCAGGGTGAGCCCGACCAGCGCCTGCGCAGTCTGGCAAGGGACGGGGCGCGTTTACAACGTTCGCCGAGGCAAAAGTCATTCCCGCGCCCTCGCCCCTCAACCCAGCACGGCGTTGGCAGTGAGGTCGAGGCAGGTGCGCGCCTTGGTCACCAGTTCATCGATCTCCGCTTTGCTGATCACCAGCGGCGGCGAAATGATCATGGTGTCGCCGACGGCCCGCATGATCAGACCGTTGTTGAAGCAGTGTTCGCGGCATTGCATGCCGACGCCCAGGTCGCCGAAGCGCTCGCGGGTCGCCTTGTTCTTCACCAGCTCCAGCGCACCGACCATGCCAACGCCGCGGGCTTCGCCCACCAGCGGGTGATCAGCCAGCTCCTGCCAACGTTTTTGCAAGTATGGTGCCGTTTCCGCCTTGACCGTTTCGACGATGCGTTCCTCCTTGAGGATGCGCAGGTTTTCCAGCGCCACCGCCGCCGCCACCGGGTGCCCGGAGTAGGTGAAGCCGTGGTAGAACTCGCCGCCGTGGTTGAGCACTTCGACGATCTCGTCGCGCACGATCACGCCGCCCATGGGGATGTAGCCACTGGTCAGGCCCTTGGCGATCGGCATCAGGTCCGGCGCATTGCCATAGTACTGGCTGCCGAACCATTCGCCGGTGCGGCCGAAGCCACAGATGACCTCGTCGGCGACGAACAGGATGTCGTAGCGGGCGAGGATTTCGCGAATCTTCGGCCAGTAGGAATCCGGCGGCACGATGACCCCGCCGGCGCCCTGGATCGGCTCGGCGATGAAGGCCGCGACGTTGTCCACGCCGAGCTCGAGAATCTTCTGCTCCAGTTGCTCGGCGACCTTGATGCCGAATTCTTCGGCCGACAGGTCGCCGCCTTCCCCGTACCAGTACGGCTGGTCGATGTGGACGATGCCGGGAATCGGCAGATCGCCCTGACCGTGCAGGGCCTTCATTCCGCCCAGGCTGACGCCGGCGACGGTGGAGCCGTGGTAGCCGTTCCAGCGGCCGATCACCACCTTCTTCGACGGCTTGCCCTTGGTCGCCCAGTAGTGACGGACCATGCGCAGCACGGTGTCGTTGGCTTCCGAGCCGGAACCGGTGAAGAACACGTGGTTCATGCCTTCCGGGGCGATGTCGGCGATCGCCTTGGCCAGTTCGATCACCGGCGGGTGGGCGGTCTGGAAGAACAGGTTGTAGAACGGCAGCTCCTGCATCTGCTTGTAGGCCGCATCGGCCAGTTCCTTGCGCCCGTAACCGACGTTGACGCACCACAGGCCGGCCATGCCGTCGAGGATCTTGTTGCCCTCGCTGTCCCAGATGTAGACGCCGTCGGCGCGGGTGATGATCCGCGCGCCCTTGGCGTTGAGCTGCTTGTAATCGGTGAACGGCGGCAGATGGTGATCGCGGCTGAGCGCTTGCCACTGCTGGGTCTGCGCATTCTTGATCGGTTGCATGGACATTCCTCCTGATTGCGGTTGGCCGCCGCGCGGGGCGGCAGCCGGCGGGTCAGACCGAGAGCAGCAGGAACTCGCGTTCCCAGGAGCTGATCACCCGCTTGTAGTTTTCATGCTCGGCGCGCTTCACCGCCACGTAGCCGGTGATGAACTTGGCGCCGAGATATTTCTCCAGGGCCTTGCAGCCTTCCATGTGCTCGAGGGCGTCCTCGATGGTCAGCGGCAGGCGCAGGTTGCGGCGCTCATAGCCGCGGCCCTTGACCGGCGCGCTCGGCCGGATGCCCTCGACCATGCCGATGTAGCCGCACAGCAGGCTGGCGGCGATGGCCAGGTACGGGTTGGCGTCGGCGCCGGCCAGGCGGTTTTCCACGCGGCGGTTCTGCGGGTTGGACTCCGGCACGCGCAGGCCGACGGTGCGGTTCTCCTCGCCCCACTCGACGTTCACCGGTGCCGAGGTATCCGGCAGGAAGCGGCGGAAAGAGTTCACGTTGGGGGCGAACAGCGGCAGCAGCTCGGGGATGAATTTCTGCAAGCCGCCGATGTGGTGCAGGAACAGCTCGCTCATCGAACCGTCTTCGTTGGAGAAGATGTTCTTGCCGGTCTTGATGTCGACAATGCTCTGGTGCAGGTGCATCGCGCTGCCCGGCTCGTCGGTGATCGGCTTGGCCATGAAGGTGGCGGCCACGTTGTGCTTGAGCGCCGCCTCGCGCATGGTCCGCTTGAACACCAGGATCTGGTCGGCCAGGTGCAGCGCGTCGCCGTGACGGAAGTTGATCTCCATCTGCGCCGGGCCTTCCTCGTGGATCAGCGTGTCCAGGTCCAGGCCCTGCAGCTCGCACCAGTCGTACATGTCCTCGAACAGCGGATCGAACTCGTTGGCCGCATCGATGGAGAACGACTGCCGCCCGGTTTCCGGACGCCCCGAGCGGCCCAGCGGCACCTGCAGCGGCAGGTCGGGATCTTCGCAACGCTTGGTCAGGTAGAACTCCATCTCCGGCGCCACGATCGGCTGCCAGCCCTTGTCGGTGTAGAGCTTGAGAATCTTCTTGAGGATGTTGCGCGGCGACAGTTCGATGGGGTTGCCCATCTTGTCGAAGGTGTCGTGGATGACCATCGCGGTGGGCTCGATGGCCCAGGGCACCAGGTACACCGCGTTCTCGTCCGGGCGGCAGAACATGTCGATGTCCGCCGGGTCGAGCAGGTTGTAATAGATGTCGTCCTCGACGTAGTCGCCGGTGACCGTCTGCAACAGCACGCTCTCCGGAAGGCGCATGCCCTTCTCGTCGAGGAACTTGTTGGTCGGCGAGATCTTGCCCCGGGCGATCCCGGTCAGGTCGCCGATAAGGCATTCAACTTCGGTGATTTTGCGTTCTTTCAGCCAGCTGGTCAGCTGGTCGAGCTTGGTAGTCATAAAGACCTCAGGGTTGTTTGCGTCGCGGCAAGCGCTGCAGCTCCCAGCGTAGCGCCGACCGGGGTGGTCAGCGCAACGGAAAAAGCGCAGAAAGTCGTCGCTCAGCGTTGCCCCGCCCTCTCCCTGCAAGCCTCACCAAAGGCCTGGAAGATGGCGAGATAATCCGGATTTGAAAGCACCTGCCACTCCGGGTGCCATTGCACGCCGAGGGCGAAACTCGGTGCATCGATGGCGGAGAAGGCTTCGATTAGCCCGTCGGGGGCCGTGGCCTCTATGCGCAGGCCGGGCGCCAGGCGATCGATGCCCTGGCCGTGGATGGAGTTGACCTGAATCTGCGCCGCCAGGCCGAGCCCGGCGAGCACGCCACCAGGCTGCACATGCAGCGCATGACTGGGCGCGTACTGCACCTCGACCGGCTCGTTCTCCGGCTCGCGGTGATCCTGGAACGGGCCGGCCTCATGGACCTTCTGGTGCAGGCTGCCGCCGAGCGCGACGTTCATCTCCTGGAAGCCGCGGCAGATGCCGAGGATCGGCACGCCGGCCGCCAGTGCCGCGCGGATCAGCGGCAGCGTGGTGCGGTCGCGCAGGCTGTCGTGGGGCGTGCCGGGCGCGCTGGCGGGGCCGCCGTAATAATGAGGTTCGACGTTGGAAGGCGAGCCGGTGAACAACAGACCGTCTAGATTTTCCAACAGGGTCGGCTGGTCGATCAGCTCGGCCAGCGAAGGGATGATCAGGGGCAAACCCTGGGCACCGACGGCCACCGCGCGGACGTACTTGTCGCCGGCGATATGATAGGGATGGAGGCCGATCTGCTTGGTGCACGCGGTGACGCCGATCAACGGCAGGCGAGGCATGGGACACCCGATTGTTTGCTGTCTGGGGTTCTGCCGGAGAGTAGCGTTGTTCATTTTTTTACACAACACTTCTGTAAAAAATATAACACACCCGTGTCGGGCGGCGCTGTAAACCGGGTTTTCAGGCCCCTCGCAATGCCCTGAAACGCCCCAAAGATGGCCGCAAGGCTCTTTTTTAGGGCAATATGGGGCACTATTGACATCACAAGGGGATTCGGATTGACTCCCTTCACATCAGTCGCATGATTGATATTTTTAACAATATAGGTGTTGCATCATGTCGGTACCCCCGCGTGCCGTTCAGCTCAACGAAGCGAACGCATTCCTTAAGGAACATCCTGAGGTCCTGTTCGTCGACCTCCTGATCGCAGATATGAATGGCGTGGTGCGCGGCAAGCGCATCGAACGAACCAGCCTCCACAAGGTTTACGAAAAGGGCATCAACCTCCCCGCCTCTCTCTTCGCCCTCGATATCAACGGCTCCACCGTGGAAAGCACCGGCCTCGGCCTGGACATCGGCGACGCCGACCGCATCTGCTTTCCGATCCCCAATACCCTGAGCAACGAGCCCTGGCAGAAGCGCCCCACCGCGCAGTTGCTGATGACCATGCACGAGCTCGACGGCAAGCCGTTCTTCGCCGACCCGCGCGAGGTGCTGCGCCAGGTGGTGGAGAAGTTCGACGCCATGGGCCTGACCATTTGCGCGGCGTTCGAGCTGGAGTTCTACCTGATCGACCAGGAGAACGTGAACGGCCGTCCGCAGCCGCCGCGCTCACCGATCTCAGGCAAGCGCCCGCACTCGACCCAGGTCTACCTGATCGACGACTTGGACGAATACGTCGACTGCCTGCAGGACATCCTCGAAGGCGCCAAGGAGCAGGGCATCCCGGCCGACGCCATCGTCAAGGAAAGTGCCCCGGCGCAGTTCGAAGTCAACCTCCACCACGTCGCCGATCCGATCAAGGCCTGCGACTACGCGGTGCTGCTCAAGCGGCTGATCAAGAACATCGCCTACGACCATGAGATGGACACCACCTTCATGGCCAAGCCCTACCCGGGCCAGGCAGGCAACGGCCTGCACGTGCACATCTCGATCCTCGACAAAGACGGCAAGAACATCTTCGCCAGCGATGATCCCCAGCAGAACGCCGCTTTGCGTCACGCGATCGGCGGTGTGCTGGAGACCATGGGCGCCTCGATGGCCTTCCTCTGCCCGAACGTGAACTCCTACCGCCGCTTCGGCGCGCAGTTCTACGTGCCGAATTCGCCATGCTGGGGACTCGACAACCGTACCGTGGCGTTGCGCGTGCCGACCGGCAGCCCGGAAGCGGTGCGTATCGAGCAACGCGTCGCCGGCGCGGACGCCAACCCGTACCTGCTGATGGCGGCGCTGCTGGCCGGCGTGCACCACGGGCTGACCAACGAGATCGAGCCGGGCGAGCCGATCGAGGGCAACTCCTACGAGCAGAACGAGCAGAGCCTGCCGAACAACCTGCGCGATGCGTTGCGCGAGCTGGACGACAGCGAGGTGATGGCGAAGTACATCAGCCCCGACTACATCGACATCTTCGTCGCCTGCAAGGAAAGCGAGCTGGAAGAGTTCGAGCACTCGATCTCCGACCTCGAATACAACTGGTACCTGCATACCGTCTAAGGGTCCGACGCCGGCCTCGCCGGCGTTCCTCCCTGCACCGCCAACGTCGAAGACCGCCTGGCCACGCGCCGCAACGGACGGTTTTCGGCGGCGCTTGTCGCGCATCGTCAACCAGGGAGGGTTTCAATGCTTCGCCGTATCTCGCTGCTGTTCGCCCTGACGCCGTGGCTGGCGCTCGCCACCGAGGCCACGCCGTCCGGCCCCAGCATCACCGTCTACAACTGGAACGACTACATCGCGCCGCAGGTGCTGGAAAACTTCGAGCGTGACAGCGGCATCCACGTCGACTACCACACCTACGCCACCGCCGAGGAGCTGCTGCAACGCCTGGACGCCGGCGACGTCGCCGTGCCGTCCCACGACGCGTTGCCGAAGCTGATCCGCGAGAAGCGCCTGCAGCCGCTGGATTTCGCCCGGTTGCCGAACCGCAGCCACCTGGACAAGCCGCTGCTGAACAAGCTCGCCGCGTTCGATCCGCAGAACCGTTACGCGGTGCCCTATCTGTGGGGCTCGGTCGGCCTGGCGATCAACCAGCCGAAAGCCGAGGCCGCCTACGGAGGCCCGCTGCCGAACAGCTGGAGCCTGCTCTTCGACCCGGTGCAGAGCGCGCGCCTGGCGGGCTGCGGAATGAGCGTGATCGACGCGCCGGACGAGGTGCTCTCGATACTCCTCAACTACACCGGCTACAGCCTCGCGCGCAGCTCGACCACTCGCCTGCGCGCCGCCGGCGAAACCCTGAACGCGCTGCGGCCGCGGCTGAAGTACGTCGACAGCGAGCGCTACATCGACGACCTGGCGAACGGCAGGCTCTGCGTGTCGCTGGCCTGGGTCGGCGACGCCCTTGCCGCCGCCAAGGCCGGGCAGCCGGTGCGCTTCTTAATTCCCGAGGAAGGCTCGGCGCTGTTCATCGACAACCTGGTGATCCCGGCCAACGCGCCGCACGCCGACCTGGCCCATCGCTTCATCGACTACCTGATGCAGCCGCAGGTGGCCGCTCTGATCAGCGAGGAAACCCTGTACCCCAGCCCGAACGCCGACGCGCAGGGCTTCATCGACCCGGCCCTGCGCGACCTGCCGGGGCTCTACCCGGACCGCGACACCAAGCGCCGGCTGTTCGCCCTGGACCCACTGCCGGACGGCCACGCCAGCGTGCGCAACGAAGTCTGGGCGCGCTTTCGCAGCGGCGAGTGAGGCGGCGGGCGTAGCGACAGGCTTTTCGCTATGCTCGCCGCTCGACAGCGCCCGCACAGGACCCCACATGCCGCGCACCGCCACGCCCCGCAAACCCCGCGCCAGCAGCCAGGCGAGGATCGACGCTATCCTCGTCGCCGCGCGCGCCCTGCTGGCCGAACAGGGTATCGTCGGGCTCTCGGTGTACAGCGTGGCCGAGCGCGCACAGATCCCGCCGTCCTCGGTCTACCACTTCTTCGCCGGCGTTCCCGCCCTGCTCCAGGCGCTCACCGCCGAGGTGCACGCCGCCTTCCGCGCCTGCCTCGCCGAGCCCATCGCCGACGACGACCTGCGCACCTGGCGCGATCTTTCGCGGATCGTCGAGGCGCGCATGCTGGCGATCTACGCCGAGGACGCCGCCGCGCGACAGTTGATCCTCACCCAGCACGGCCTCGCCGAGCTGGTCCAGGCGGACCGCCAGCACGACCTCGAACTGGGCCGCCTGATGCAGGCGCTGTTCGACCGGCATTTCGTCCTGCCGGCGCTGCCCACGGAGATCGAGGTGTTCGCCCTGGCCATGGAACTGGGCGACCGGGTCTATGCCCGCTCGATGCAGCAACACGGCTGCATCACCCCGCGCCTGGCCGAAGAGGGCCGGCGCGTGTTCGATGCCTACCTGGGGCTCTACCTTCCAGAGTTTTTGCCGCGCCGTTCTTAATTCGATCTTTATCGGCATAGATGAGCTTAAAATGTCGTATATGACGCTAGCACATCCTTTTAATATCGATCTTTATCGACTATAAGTCTGCCATCCGAACCGCTCGGGAACCGTCCCGAACGCCACGGTCCAACTCCATTCCGGCGCAGGCCGCCCAGCAGAATTCTCGGAGAGCACAATGCCGACACTCGACACCACACCGCGCGCCGACGGCTTCCACATGCCGGCCGAATGGGCGCCGCACAGCCAGACCTGGATGATCTGGCCACAGCGCCCGGACAACTGGCGCCTCGGAGGCAAGCCGGCACAGGCGGCGTTCACCGCGGTGGCCAAGGCCATCGCGCAGTTCGAGCCGGTGACCGTCGGGGTGTCCGCGGAACAGTACGAGAACGCCCGCGCGCAGCTGGATGCCGACAACATCCGCGTGGTCGAGATCAGCAGCGACGACGCCTGGGTGCGCGACAGCGGCCCGACCTTCGTCATCGACGGCAAAGGTGGCGTGCGCGGGGTGGACTGGGACTTCAACGCCTGGGGCGGCCTCGACGGCGGCCTCTATTTCCCGTGGAACCGTGACCGCCAAGTGGCGGGAAAGGTGCTCGAGATCGAGCGCTGCGACCGCTACCGCACCGAAGGCTTCGTGCTCGAGGGCGGATCGATCCACGTGGACGGCGAAGGCACCCTGATCACCACCGAGGAGTGCCTGCTCAACCGCAACCGCAACCCGCATCTGTCGCGTCAGCAGATCGAGCAGGTGCTCGCCGAGCAGTTGGCCATCGACACCGTGATCTGGTTGCCGGACGGCCTGTACAACGACGAGACCGACGGCCACGTCGACAACTTCTGCTGCTACGTGCGCCCTGGCGAAGTGCTGCTGGCGTGGACTGACGACGAGCAGAACCCCAACTACCCGCGCTGCCAGGCGGCGATGCGCGTGCTGGAAAAGGCGCGTGACGCCAAGGGCCGTCCGTTGCAGGTGCACAAGATGCCGATTCCGGGTCCGCTGTACGCCAGCGACGAAGAGTGCGCGGGCGTCGACAAGGCGCTCGGCTCGCAACCGCGCGATCCGTCGATCCGCCTGGCGGCTTCCTACGTGAACTTCCTGATCGTCAACGGCGGCATCGTCGCGCCGCGCTTCGACGACCCACTGGACAGCGAAGCGGAGGCGATCCTCGCGCGGCTTTTCCCGCAACACCGCGTGGTGATGGTGCCGGGCCGCGAGATTCTCCTCGGTGGCGGCAACATCCACTGCATCACCCAGCAGCAACCGGCGCCCTGAGCGTTCGATGACCGATAAAAAAGCCCCGCCGATTGGCGGGGCTTTTTGTTACGCGGCCGGTCAGTTGGCCACAGGGAACGGCTGCGGCCGCGGCGTTTGTGCCGTAGAAGGCGGCAGGATCGGCAGGGCGAAGCTCGGCTGATCGCCGGTCAGGGTCTTGAGGAAGGCGACGATCTGGCCGACTTCATCGGTGCTCAGTTTGCGACCCAGCTGCAGGCGCGCCATCACATCCACCGCCTCTTCCAGCGTCCAGTAGGCGCCGTCGTGGAAGTAGGGGTAGGTCAGCTCGACGTTACGCAGCGTCGGCACCTTGAACATCATGCGATCGGCATCCTTGCCGGTCAGCCCGGCGACACCCTCGGCCTTGTTTTTGGTGGCATAGGCTTCGACCATGCCCATCTTCTGGAACGAGCCGCCGCCCACCGCCGCGCCGTTGTGGCAGGCCACGCAACCGGCGCTCTTGAACAGCTGATAACCCTCCTGGGCCGTGCTGCTGATGGCGGTCGCATCGCCGAGCAGCCAGCGATCGAACGGCGAGTGCGGCGTGACCAGGGTTTCCTCGAAGGCCGCAATGGCGTCGGTGACGTCGTCGATCTTCACGCCATCGTCGCCATACACCGCCTTGAACGCGCCGCGGTACTGCGGGATCGAGCGCAGCACGTCGAGCGCCAGTTCATGCGAGAAGGCCATCTCGCCAGGGTTGGCGATCGGGCCGCCGGCCTGTTCCTTGAGCGTCTTCGCCCGACCGTCCCAGAACTGCGCGATGTTCATGCTGGAGTTGAGCACGGTGGGCGAGTTGATCGGCCCCTGGTGCCAATTGTGGCCGATGGACGTCGGCAGGTTGTCGCTGCCGCCCATGCTGAGGTTGTGGCAGGAGTTGCAGGAAATGAAGCCGGACTTGGACAGCCGCGGATCGAAGAACAGTTGCTTGCCGAGTTCGACCTTGCTCGCGTTGACCACCTTGGCGGGCTGGATCGGCTGGATGGGTTCGTTGCTAGGGGTCGGGCTGATCGCCCAGGCAGCCGTGCCCAGGCTCATCGCTATGGCTAACATCAACGGTTTGTACATGGCCTTTCTCCTCAGGCTCGTCATTTGAAATGACGATGGCCCGAGGGAGGCGCTCAAGGCTTGACGCTGGTCAAGCGCCGCGGAACGGCCAAAAACAATTCATCACAAGATGTGTTCAACGCGAACGATATCGCGACACTCGGTCACAGGTCAGGCCAGGACGATCTGATTCTTGCCCTGCCGCTTGGCCTGATACATCGCCGCGTCCGCGCGGGCGAACAGATCGCCGAGGGCCGCATCCTCGATGCGCAGGCTGACCAGTCCCTGGCTGACGGTGACGCCGAACGGCTCGCCCTCCGCGCTGCTGAAGATCAGCCGCTGCACCTCGCGCTGCAGCCGCTCGGCGATCTGCTGCGCCAGCGCCGGGTCGCAGCCGGGGAACACCGCGGCGAACTCCTCGCCACCGATGCGCCCGAACAGGTCGCCGCGACGCAGCGCCGTGGCCCCGCACTGGGCGATGCGCTGCAGCACCTGATCGCCCATCTGGTGGCCGTGGGTGTCGTTGATCTTCTTGAAGTCATCGATGTCCAGCAGCAGGAACGCCAGCGGCGCGCCGAAGCGGTTGGCGTGCTCGAACTCGCGCTGGGCGCAGTCGAAGAAATGCCGGCGGTTGCTGCTCTTGGTAAGCACGTCGGTGGTCGCCAGGCGCTGCAGTTCGCCTTCGAGCTGCTTTTTCTCGGTGATGTCCTCGGCCATGCCGACGATGGTCAGCGATTCTCCGCTGCCGATCTGCCGGTTGATGAAGCATTTGTCGCTGAGCCAGCGAATCTGACCGTCGGCGCGGATGATGCGGTACTCGCGAAATTCCGCGGCGCCCTTCTCGACTGCTTCGGCGAGACTCTGCTCGGCGTACTCCAGGTCGTCGGGGTAGATGCTGTTGCGCCATTCGCCATAGTCGGCGAGCAACAGCGCGGCGGAGCGGCCGAAGATCCGTTCGTAGGCGGGGCTCACGTAGATCATCCGTTGGGTCTGCCAGTCGAACGCCCAAAGCACGGCGTTGACGCTGCCCAGCAGGGCGCTGAACAGGCGTTCGCGCTCGCTCAGGCGCGCGACCTCGCCCTGCGCGTGCATCAGCGCGAGCAGTGTCTCCGCTGGAACCGGCAGTTCCGAAAGTGTGGTCTTGCTATCCATTTCCCTGACCTCGCACAGGCACGACAAAAACCCACCAGGCAAGTGGGCCATGACTGAGAGAGGCGATCGGAAGCTTAGTTCCAGCCGCGCGTGCGTTCCGGACGCGCGGCGTGGACTGGTTCACACGCTGGCGGGACGCAGCGAATAGGTCTTCAGCTGTTCGGCGAACTCACGCAGGGAGTGGATGCCGCTGGCCTCCGCTTCGTGGACCCATTCCTTAATCGCCGCGAGCATGTCGTGGCCGTTGCTGCTGGTACGCGCCCAGATCTGCTGCAAAGCCAGGCGCTTCTCGTAGATCACCTTGAGTGCCTGGCTGTGCGCCAGCAGGTTCTCGATACGCGCGTGATGGGTTTCCTGCAGCAGGCTCGGCTCGCGCGACAGCAGGCGCTTGCTGCGGCGGAACAGGTGACGCATCGAGGCATCGGCCTTGCCCAGTTCCTGCTTGACCAGCGGTGCGATCACCAGCTTGCGGTACTGCGCCATGATCTGGAAACGGTTGTTGAGGATCGCCATGGCGGTGTCCATGTCCAGGCTGCCCTTGCCTTCGACGCGGTGGGCGATGGGCGCGACGCGTTGCACCTTGGCCAGACCAAGCAGGCTGAACAGCCGTATCCAGGCCCAGCCGAGGTCGAACTCCCAGGGTTTCACCGACAGCTTGGCCGAGTTCGGATAGGTGTGGTGATTGTTGTGCAGCTCCTCGCCGCCGATGAGGATGCCCCAGGGCACCAGGTTGGTCGCGGCGTCGCGGCACTCGAAATTGCGATAGCCGACCGCATGCCCGAGGCCGTTGATGACGCCGGCCGCCCAGATCGGAATCCAGGCCATCTGCACCGCCCAGACGGTCATGCCGAGCACGCCGAACAGCGCCAGGTCGATGATCGCCATCAGCGCGATGCCGCCGGCCGGGAAGCGCGAATAGAGGTTGCGCTCGATCCAGTCGTCCGGGCAATTCTTGCCGTAGATGCGCAGCGTGTCGGCGTTCTTCGCCTCCTCGGCGTAGAGCTCCGCGCCCGTGCGCAGCACCGTGCCCAGGCCTTTGTGCACCGGACTGTGCGGATCGTCCACGGTTTCGCACTTGGCGTGGTGCTTGCGGTGGATGGCGGTCCACTCGCGGGTGTTCATCGCCGTGGTCAGCCACAGCCAGAAACGGAAGAAATGCTTCAGCGCCGGGTGCAGCTCCAGCGAGCGGTGCGCCGAGTAGCGGTGCAGGTAGACCGTCACACCGACGATGGTGACGTGTGTGAGCAGCAGGGTGACAGCGACCAGCTGCCAACCGGATAGATCGAGAAAACCGTTATACCACATAGACTTAGTTGCCCTTTGGAGCGATAGGGTGGACCTGGATCGAAGCAATCCGATTATCTTCGACGCGGGTCATGAAACCAGCGGGCCTTTTCGATCAATAATGCAAACCCGCATCTCACATATAATGAACGCTAACTCACACAGGGCAAGGAACCAGCGGTTACATGAAATTGCATCGCAGCGCGCTGCGCCTGGCCCTCATCTATTGGATATGCGCCAGCCTGTGGGTGGTGTTCAGCGACCAACTGCTGTTCAAGCTGTTCGGGACCACCGAACGGATGCTCCTTTGGCACAGCGCCAAGGGCCTCGCCTTCGTGCTGGTGACCAGCGCCCTGCTGTACGCCCTGCTCAACCTCTACTTCTCGCGGATGAGCCTGCAGCACACCGCCCGGCGTGCCAACGAAGCGAGCCTGCGGCAGGCGGCAGCGGTTTTCGACAGCACCCTGGAAGGCGTCCTGGTAACCGATACCGAGCAGAAGATCGTGCACGTCAACCGCGCGTTCCAGCGCATCACCGGCTACGAAGAGAAGGAGGTGATGGGCAAGGTGCCGTCGATGTTCCAGTCCGGCCGTCACGACGACGCCTTCTACCAGGTGATGTGGAAAAGCCTCAACCAGCGCGGCGAATGGAGCGGGGAAATCTGGAACCGTCGCAAGAGCGGTGAAATCTTCCCGATCTGGCAGAACCTGCGCGCGATTCATGACGAGAACGGCGAGCTCAGCCACTACGTCGCTGTGTTCTCCGACATCACCGCGATCAAGCGCTCGCAGAACGAACTCGATCACCTGGCCCACCACGACCCGCTGACCAGCCTGCCGAACCGCCTGCTGTTCATCGAGCGCGTCGAAAGCGCGCTCAAGCGCATCTTCGCCGACAAGCGCGGCGGCGCCGTGATGGTGGTCGACCTCGACCACTTCAAGCACATCAACGAGAGCCTCGGCCACAACATCGGCGACCAGTTGCTCAAGGGCGTCGCCGAACGCTTGCGCGGCCTGCTCGAAGACGGCATGACCCTGGCGCGGATGGGCGGCGACGAATTCGCCCTGATCTACGAGGACTGCCCGCATGTCGAGCAGGCCGCGGCGCTCGCCACGCGCATCCTCGAAGAGATCAAGGCGCCCTTCAGTCTCGGTGGCCACGAACTGTTCACCGGCGCCAGCATCGGCATCAGCCTCTATCCCGGCGACGCGCGCACGGTGCAGCAACTGCTGCGCAACGCGGATTCGGCGCTGTTCAAGGCCAAGAGCAGCGGTCGCGAAGGCTATGCCTTCTACACCCAGGAGCTGACCGCCTACGCGCACCAGCGCGTGGAGCTGGCGGCCTCGCTGCGCCACGCCCTCGAGGGCGGCCAGCTGCGCGTCTACTACCAGCCGGTGCTGCGCCTGTCCGACGGGCACATCGTCGGTGTCGAGGCGCTGGTGCGCTGGCAGCATCCGGAGCGCGGGCTGATTTCACCGGGCGAGTTCATCCCGATCGCCGAGGAAAGCGGGCTGATCGGAACCATCGATGCCTGGGTGCTCGAGGAGTCGTGCCGGCAGATGCGCCGCTGGGTGGAACAGGGCCGCGAACTGGAGTTCGTCGCGGTGAACATTTCCAGCCGCGTTTTCAACCGCGGCGACCTGCCCGATCGCATCGTCGAGACGCTGGAGAAGACCGGCCTGGAGCCGGCGCGCCTGGAGCTGGAAGTCACCGAGAGCGCGATCATGCACGACCCCGACGGCGCCCTCGACCAGCTGGTGCGCCTGCGCGTACTCGGCGTGCGCCTGTCCATCGACGACTTCGGCACCGGCTATTCGTCGCTGCTGCGGCTCAAGCGCCTGCCGGTACACAAGCTGAAGATCGATCAGGGCTTCGTCGCCGGCCTGCCCGACGAAAGCGAGGACATGGCCATCACCCGCGCGGTGATCGCGCTGGCCGGCAGCCTCGGACTGAAGGTGCTCGCCGAGGGCATCGAGACCCCGGAACAGGCCGCGTTCCTCCTCGAACACCACTGCGATCTCGGCCAGGGCTACTGGTTCGGCCGCCCGGTGCCGGCGGAGAAGCTCGACTGGCGCGATCGCCCGCCTGCAGGCGAGGCATGAAAAAGGCGAGCCCGGGCTCGCCTTGATCGTTACCGCCGGAGGAACCGGCTCCGGTCCCGCGAGCCATGCCCGGGCGGTTATCCGAAGAGACAGACTCCCGCGCCGAAGCACCTTGGCCGCAAGCGGCTGTCCGGCCGTTTCAATGCCCGGGACCGAGCCGCCTCCAATCAGAGCTTGGCGATCGATACTTCGGTGGATTTGACGAAGGCGATCACTTCACTGCCCACACCCAGTTCCAGCTCCTTCACCGAGCGCGTGGTGATCACCGAGGTGACCACGCCGGCGGCGGTCTGCACGTCGATTTCCGAGAGCACGTCGCCCTCGATGATTTCCTTGATGGTGCCCTTGAACTGGTTGCGGACGTTGATGGCTTTGATGGTCATGGCGTTTCTCCTGGTTCGGTACGGATGGATTCGTGGGTCAAAGCGCCCAGCGCAGTTGCGTCGGGAGCGGTGAAACGGGGTCCGGCTCGTTGTCGCCGGGCGGCAGCGACAGCACGCGGTCGAGCACCTGGGCTTCCAGCGCCGCCAGGCGCGCCGAACCGCGGTGGCGCGGACGGGCCAGTTCGACCGGCAGGTCGAGGCCGATGCGGCCGTCCTCGATCAGGATCACCCGGTCGGCGATGGCCACGGCCTCGCTGACGTCGTGGGTGACCAGCAGCACGGTGAAGCCATGCTTCTGCCAGAGGCGTTCGATCAGTTGCTGCATCTCGATGCGGGTCAGCGCATCCAGCGCACCGAGCGGCTCGTCGAGCAGCAACAGGCGCGGCTGGTGGATCAGCGCGCGGGCCAGCGCCACGCGCTGTTTCTGCCCGCCGGACAGCGCCGCCGGCCACTCGCCGGCGCGATCGGCCAGGCCGACCGCTTCCAGCGCATCGCGGGCCTTCTGCCGCCAGTCGCCGGAAAGACCGAGGCCGACGTTGTCGATCACCCGTTTCCACGGCAGCAGGCGCGCGTCCTGGAACATCAGCCGGGTTTCCTCGCGGGCACTGCCGAGGTCCGCCGAGCCAGCCAGCAGTTGCCCGGAACTGGGCGAATCGAGCCCGGCGAGCAGGCGCAGCAGGGTGCTCTTGCCGCAACCGCTGCGACCGACCACCGCGACGAACTGGCCGGCGGGAATGGTCAGCTCGATGTCCTTGAGCACTTCGCGCTTGCCGAAGGTCTTGTGCAGGCCGCGCACCGCCAGCGGGATGCCGCGCTTGAGGTTCTGCGGGGGTTGTTGAGCGGTCATGCGGCACCTCGTTTGGGCTGGTACGCCGGGTGCCAGCGCAGCCAGAGGCGCTCCAGGCCACGGGCGGCGACGTCGGCCAGCTTGCCGAGTACCGCGTAGAGCAGGATCGCTAGGACCACCACGTCGGTCTGCAGGAACTCGCGGGCGTTCATCGCCAGGTAGCCGATGCCGCTGCTGGCGGAAATGGTTTCGGCGACGATCAGGGTCAGCCACATGAAGCCGAGGGCGAAGCGCACGCCAACCAGGATCGACGGCAGCGCGCCGGGCAGGATCACCTGGCGGAACAGGCCGAAGCCGGACAGGCCGTAGCTGCGCGCCATCTCCACCAGCGCCGGGTCGACGTTGCGAATGCCGTGGTAGGTGTTCAGGTAGATCGGGAACAGCGTGCCGAGCGCGACCAGGAAGATCTTCGCGCTCTCGTCGATGCCGAACCAGAGGATCACCAGCGGGATCAGCGCCAGGTGCGGGACGTTGCGGATCATCTGCACGCTGCTGTCGAGGAAGCGCTCGCCCCAGGTCGACAGCCCGGTAATGAAGCCCAGTAGCAGGCCGATGCCGCCGCCGATGGCGAAGCCGATGCTGGCGCGCCAGCCACTGATCGCCAGGTGTTGCCAGAGCTCGCCGCTACGCACCAGCTGCCAGCCGGCGGTGACGACGGCGCTGGGCGCCGGCAGGATGCGGCTGGACAGCCAGCCGGCCTGCACGGCGATCTGCCAGGCCGCCAGCAGCGCGATGGGCAACGCCCAGGGCGCGGCGCGCAGGGCCAGTTTGTGAAGGGTCGTGTTGCGCATTTTTTGCCTCGAAGAATCCTGTTTACTCGAACCTGTGCTCCCGGACTTCATCCGGGCTACAAACCCCTCTCCCCCATCAATGGGAGAGCCGGAGGAACATCGATCCGTAGGGTGCGCCATGCGCACCAATGAGACCGCAGTCCATCGCGGTGCGCGCAGCGCACCCTACGATTCAGCCCGTAGCCCGGATGCAATTCGGGGCAACCAGTGACTGCACCACCCTCAACTCGCCGAAGCCGCCTTCGGCAGGATGTCGCTGGAGATCATTTCGCCGAACGGGCTGACATAGCCTCGGCTCTCCGGGCGCTGTGGCCGGGCCACGTCCAGGTGCGGGAACAGCAGTTCGGCGACCCGGTAGGACTCCTCCAGGTGCGGGTAGCCGGAAAAGATGAAGGTGTCGATGCCCAGGTCCGCGTATTCCCTGACCCGCGCGGCCACGGTCTGGCCATCGCCGACCAGCGCAGTACCGGCGCCGCCGCGCACCAAGCCGACGCCGGCCCAGAGGTTCGGCGACACTTCCAGGTTGTCCTTGCTGCCGCCGTGCAGCGCAGCCATGCGCTGTTGGCCGACCGAATCGAAACGCGCCAGGGACGCCTGAGCGCGGGCGATGGTGTCGTCGTCGACGTGGGCGATCAGCCTGTCGGCGGCCTTCCAGGCCTCTTCATTGGTTTCGCGCACGATCACGTGCAGGCGAATGCCGAAGCGCACTTCACGGCCCTGGGCCGCGGCCTTCTCGCGCACCTGGGCGATCTTCTCGGCGACGGCGGCCGGCGGTTCGCCCCAGGTCAGGTACAGCTCGACCTGCTCGGCGGCGAGGTCCTGCGCGGCGTCCGAGGAGCCGCCGAAATACAGCGGCGGGCGCGGCTGCTGGATCGGCGGGTAGAGCAACTTGGCGCCCTTCACCTGGATGTGTTTACCGTCGTAATCGACCACTTCGCCTTCTAGCACGCGGCGCCAGATACGGGTGAATTCCACCGAGGCTTCGTAGCGTTCGGCGTGGGACAGGTTCAGGCCGTCACCGGCCAGTTCATCGGGATCGCCGCCGGTGACCAGGTTGAACAGCGCGCGGCCGTTGGACAGTCGGTCGAGGGTGGCCGCCTGGCGCGCGGCCACGGTCGGCGAAATGATCCCCGGACGCAGGGCGACGAGGAATTTCAGGCGCTGGGTCACCGGGATCAGCGAGGCGGCGACCAGCCAGGAATCCTCGCAGGAACGCCCGGTGGGAATCAGCACGCCGCCGTAGCCGAGGCGGTCGGCCGCCTGGGCGATCTGCTGCAGGTAGCCGTGGTCGACGGCGCGCGCGCCCTCGGCGGTGCCCAGGTAGTGGCCGTCGCCGTGGGTCGGCAGGAACCAGAAGATGTTCAAGCTCATGGAGTGGTCTCCTAGACATTCATGTCCCCTCTCGCGAGGGAGAGGGGTTCGGTCACTGCTGGGCGACTTTGCCCGGGGGATTCCAGATCACATCGGCGATGCGCAGGCGTTTCGGAATCAGCTTCAGGTCGCTGAAGGCGTCGGCGATCTTCTGCTGCGCCGCGACCACCTCCGGCGACAGCGGCAGCGCCCCGAACCCCTGGCGCTTGACGGTGATCAGCGCGATGTCCTCGGGCAGGCCGAGCAGCGGCGCGACCTGCTTGGCGACGGCTTGCGGATCGGCCTTGGCTTCGTCACCGACCTGGCGGATCTCGTCGATCAGCGTGCTCAGCACCTGCGGGTGTTTCTCGGCGTAGGGACGTGCGGCGAGGTAGAACTGGTGGTTGTCCACCAGGCCCTTGCCATCACGCAGGGTGCGCGCCTGCAGTTGCTGTTCGGCGGCGGCCTGGAAGGGGTCCCAGATCACCCAGGCGTCGACGCTGCCGCGCTCGAAGGCGGCGCGGGCATCGGCCGGCGGCAGGTAGACGGACTGGATGTCGCTGTATTGCAGGCCGGCGTCCTGTAGGGCGCGCACCAGCAGGTAGTGCACGTTGGAGCCCTTGTTCAGGGCGACCTTCTTGCCCTTGAGTTCGGCGACCGAGCGAATCGGCGAGTCCTTCTGCACGAGGATCGCCTCGCTGCTCGGGGCCGGCGGTTCGTGGGCGACGTAGAGCAGGTCGGCACCCGCCGCCTGGGCGAACACCGGCGGCGTTTCACCGGTCACGCCGAAATCGATGGCGCCGACGTTGAGGCCTTCGAGCAACTGCGGGCCGCCGGGGAATTCGGTCCACTTGACGTCAATGCCCTGGGCCGCGAGACGCTTCTCCAGCGACCCCTTGGCCTTTAGCAGCACCAGCGTGCCGTATTTCTGATAGCCGATGCGCAACGCGTCGGCCTGAGCCTGGGTAATGGCGCCGAAAGTGATGGCCGCGGCAAACAGGGCGGCCAGGCTTCGACGCAAGGTAGTGGTGCGCATGGCGCTCTCCTTGGCGATGTCTTGATTGGCTACCTGCTTGCCCGTTGGCGGGCGAGTAAGGCGAGGTTCGGGGTGTTCGGGTCAGATGCTCCAGCGGGCGTTCACCAGCCGGTCGTTCAACAGGTTCGGGTCTATCGGCTGCGGACGCCGGGCCAGCGCCGCGGAAAACTGCTCGAGGGCGTCGTGCAGGCGCTGTTCGAGCGCCGGCGCCAGTTGCGGATGGCCGTCGCCGTAGTCGATCTGGCCATCCTCGGCGAACACGCCGTGCAGCATGTCCTGGGCTTTCAGGGCGGCGAGCACCGGCTTCAACGCGTAATCCAGGGCGAGCATGTGCGCCGTGCTGCCGGCGGTGGCCAGCGGCAGCACCACCTTGTGCTGCAGGGCGCGCTCGGGCAACAGGTCGAGAATCACCTTCAGCGCTCCGGAGAACGACGCCTTGTACACCGGCGTCGCCACCAGCAGGCCATCGGCGCGACCGACCTGTTCGATCAGCTCGCGCACCCGCGAGCTGTCGAACTGGGCGTGCAGCAGTTCCTCGGCGGAAAAATCGCGCACGCCGTAGCTCACCACCTCATGGCCGCGTCCGTGCAACCAGTGGCGGGCACGCTCCAGCAACACGCCGGAGCGCGATCTCAGGCTGGGACTGCCGGCCAGGGAAACGATCAACATGTGCGGCGTCTCACTTGTTCGGTTGCGGGGTCAGCCGCAGGTAGGGCTTCACCGCGCGATAGCCTTTCGGGAAGCGCCGCTTGATTTCGTCTTCGTCCTTGAGCGACGGCACGATCACCACTTCGTCGCCGTCCTGCCAGTTGGCCGGGGTCGCGACCTTGTGGTTGTCGGCGAGCTGCAGCGAGTCGATGACGCGGAGGATCTCGTTGAAGTTGCGCCCGGTGCTGGCCGGGTAGGTGATGGTCAGACGCACCTTCTTGTTCGGGTCGATGACGAACAGCGAGCGCACCGTGAGGGTATCGCTGGCGTTGGGGTGGATCAGGTCGTAGAGGCCGGAGACCTTGCGGTCGGCGTCGGCGAGGATCGGGAAGTTGACGCGGGTGTTCTGCGTCTCGTTGATGTCGTCGATCCACTTCACGTGGGAGTCGACCGGGTCCACCGAGAGGGCGATGGCCTTGACGCCGCGCTTGGCGAATTCGTCCTTCAGCTTGGCGGTGAAGCCCAGTTCGGTGGTGCACACCGGGGTGAAGTCCGCCGGGTGGGAGAACAGCACGCCCCAGCTGTTGCCGAGCCATTCGTGGAAATGGATCGGGCCTTCGCTGGATTCCTGTTCGAAGTCGGGGGCGATATCGCCGAGTCGGATGCTCATGCTGTTTCTCCTGAAGGTGAGCGTTGCGTGGGCTCACTATGCTCAGGCGGCAGACAAATTAAAAAGAATAAATATTAATTTGTTTATTCGATAAATGAATTAAAACGCTTAGCGGCGGCGTGCGAACGCACGCCAAAAAAAAAGCCGGGCACGGGACCCGGCAAAGTTGCCCGAGGAGGCAATCAGAGCGCGTGCGACTGGTACAGCTCGGTCAGCGCCTGGCCACGCAGGCTGGCCAGTGCGCCGGAGCGGCGGTCACGCGGGCGCGCCAGCGCCACGTCGAGTTCACGGGTCAGGCGACTCGGCTGTCCGCCGAGGATCAGCACCCGGTCGCTGAGGTAGAAGGCTTCGTCGAGGTCGTGGGTGACCAGCAGGATCGCCACTTCGTAGCGCTGCGCCAGCTCGGCGACGAGGTCCTGCAGGCGCATGCGGGTGAAGGCGTCCACCGCGCTGAAGGGCTCGTCGAGCAGCAGCAGCTGCGGGCGACCGTACAGGCCGCGGGCGATCGCCGCGCGCTGCGCCATGCCGCCGGAGAGCTGCTTGGGCAACGCCTCGCCACGGCCTTCGAGACCGACATCGCGCAGCAGTTGCCGCACCCACACCGCGTCACCGCCACGACCATCGGCGAACGCGACGTTCTGCGCCACATTCAGCCAGGGCAGCAGGCGCGGCTCCTGGAACACCACGCCGATGCCGCGGGCAGTGCCGAAATCCAGCAGCGGGTTGCGTTCGAGATGCCCCTGGAAGTCGCGGTCGAGCCCGGCGGCGATGCGCAGCAACGTGCTCTTGCCGCAGCCGCTGGGGCCGAGCAGGCTGACGATCTCGCCGGGCGCCAGGCTCAGGCTGACGTCGTCCAGCACGCGCAGGCCGGCAAAGGATTTGTGGATGCGTTGCAGGGCCAGCAGTGCGCTCATGCGCCACCTCCTTCGCCGTCGAAATTGTCGCGCCAGCGCAGCGCGCGGTGTTCCAGGGCCTTCAGCAGGCTGTCGCTGAGCTTGCCCATCAGGGCGAGCACGACGATGGCCACCAGCACCAGGTCCGGGCGCGAGGTTTCGCGGCCATCGGTGAGCAGGTAGCCGATGCCCTCGGTGGCGGCCAGCAGTTCCGCCGCCACCACGCACAGCCAGGCCATCGACAAGCCGTTGCGCAGCCCAGTGAACAGGTACGGTTGGGCGGCCGGCACGAAGATCCGGCGGATCTGCTGCAGGCGCGGCAGGCGATACAGCTCGCCGAGCTCGACCAGCTTGCGGTCGACGTTGCGGATGCCGGCCACCAGGTTCATGTACATCGGGAAGAACGAGCCGATGGCGATCAGGGTGACCTTGGAGGTTTCGTCGATGCCCAGCCAGATCAGCAGCAGCGGCACCCAGGCCAGCCCCGGCACCGCGCGCAGCGCCTGGAAGGTGGGGTCGAGATAGGCCTCCAGGCGCCGGCTGATGCCGACCGCCGAACCGAGCAGCAACGCCAGCGAGGCGCCGATGGCGAAGCCCAGCAGCACGCGCAGGGTGCTGGCGAGGATGTGCTGCCAGAGCGGCCCTTCGGCCAGCTCCAGCAGGGTGACGAACAGCTCGCTGGGCGCCGGCATCAGGTAGGCCGGAATCCAGCCGACGCGCACCACGGTTTCCAGCAACGCC
The DNA here is from genome assembly GCF_002438225.1 of Pseudomonas sp. UBA6310. Classification (NCBI taxonomy): domain Bacteria; kingdom Pseudomonadati; phylum Pseudomonadota; class Gammaproteobacteria; order Pseudomonadales; family Pseudomonadaceae; genus Pseudomonas; species Pseudomonas sp. UBA6310. Next base: position 58,049 of record NZ_DJTK01000020.1, read on the forward strand.
AGCAGCAACGCCGGCACCAGCAGCCCGCGCAGGCTGCCGAGACGCCCGATCAGCGTGGTGCGCCAGTGCGGCGCCGCGGACCGTTCGGCGAGCCGGGCCATGTCGCCGATACCCACCCGCTGCATCTCAGCGGGCCTCGATCAGCGGCCCGGCCAGGCGCGCGTCGATCAGGCTGTTCAGCGCGCCGTCGACGTCGGCGCCGCGACGCAGGATGCCGTCGGCCTGCAGCAGCGGGATCACCGGCTTGATCGCGTCCAGATGCACCTGGCCAGGCAGTGGCCGGCTGAGGTCGTAGCGGCCGAGTTGCAGGCGGATGACCTCCACCGGCAGTTGGGTTTCGCCGGCGATCAGCGTGGCCGCCTGTTCCGGGTTGGCGACGATCCAGCGACGGGCGCGCTCGTAGGCCTCGATCACCTGGCTGACGGCGGCCGGATGCTCGGCGAGGAAGGCCTCGCTGGTGTTGAGGAAGGCGCCGAGGCCAAAGCTGTCGTTGCGGTAGAGAAAGCGCGCGCCGGCCAGTTCGGCGGCGGCCATGTGCGGGTCGAGACCGGCCCAGGCGTCGACGCGGCCCTGTTCCAGCGCGGTGCGGCCTTCGGGGTGTTGCAGGTGGACGATCTTGATGTCCGAGGGTTTCAGCCCATTGGCCTGCAGCGAGCGCAGGAGGAAGAAATAGGGATCGGTGCCCTTGGTCGCGGCGACCTGCTTGCCCTTCAGCTCGGCGATGCTTTTCAGCGGCGAGTCCTTCTGCACCAGCAGCGCGCTGGGCACGTACCACAGGTAGCTGTAGACGGCCTTCACCGGCTGGCCGTTGGCGCGGCTGACGAACGCGGAAATGCTCGAGGTAAGAGCGAAGTTGGAGGCGCCGCTGTTGAGGAATTCCAGGGAGTTGTTGCTGCCGCGCGAAAGCACCCAGCGCACCTGGGTGCCCTGTTTGCCGAAGGCGTCCTCCAGCCAGCCGTTGTGCTTGATCACCAGGCTTTCCGGCGAATAGAAGGCATAGTCGAGACGGACTTCGTCGAGTTTCTCGGCGTGGGCGCCGACGGACAGGAGCGCTGCCAGAACGGCAGTCAGCCCCCGACGCAAGGTGTGCAGACCCATGGGTCTTCTCCTCATCTTAGGGGTGGTGCCTTCTATCCCGTTGGCGGGCGAGTCAGGTCGTTGCAGGCAAGGTGCGGACGGCCGGCGGGCCGCCCGCGGGGTTTCGCTCAGAGCAGCGTCAGGGTGTAGCTGACGATGAAGCGGTTTTCGTCCTGGTCGTTGGCGGTGGTGTTGCCGCGCAGCGAGGCGTTGCGCCAGGAGAAGCCGAGGCCCTTGAGGGCGCCGCTCTGCAGGCTGTAGTCGAGGCGGAAGTCGCGCTCCCATTCCTGGCGATCGCCGCCCACGGCGTCGATGTCGTCGCCCGACAGGTAGGTGATGAACGCCTTCAGCCCCGGCGCGCCGAGCTTGGCGAAGTCGTAGCTGTACTCGGCCAGCCAGGTGCGCTCGCCGGCGGAGAGGAACTTGCCGATCTGCCGGTCGGTGATCAGGTAGGCGGTGGAGCCGTCGCCCTGGTTGAGGAACGGGAAGGCGCTGTCGCCCGAGACCTGCTGATAGCCGCCGCTCAGCGCGTGGCCGCCGAGGGTGTAGGTGAGCAAGGCGCTCCAGGTGTCGTTGTCCACCTCGGTGCCGCTCACCGTGTTGGCGGCGGTGATTTCGCCCTGGCCGCGATAGCCTTCGGCACGCCCGGCGACGCTGCCGTTCTTGCCGTCGGAATCGCTGTGGAAGTAGCGCAGGTCGGTCTTCAGCGCGCCCGGGCCGATGGCCCAGGTGTGGGTCAGGCCGAGGAAGTGCTGTTTGTAGAAGTCTTCCAGGTTGCCGTAGTAGTACTGCAGCAGCAGGTCCTTGGAGACCTTGTAGTCGGCGCCGGCGTAGCGGAACTGGTTGGAGTCCGCCTGCACGCCGCCGACCGAGGCAGCACCGGCGATGCGCAGGCCGACGTCGTCGGAAGACGCGCGGGTCTTGGTGTGTTCAAGCTGGCCGGCGATCAGCGTCAGGTTGTCGATCTCGGCCGAGGTGACCTGGCCGCCGTCGAACAGTTGCGGCAGCAGGCGACCGTCGTTGAAGTTCACCACCGGCAGTTTCGGCTGCAGGGTGCCGATGCGCGCTTCGGTCTTGGAGAGGCGCAGCTTGGCGGTCACCCCGGCCTTGCTGAAGTCGTCCTCGGCCTTGCCGTTGCTGTCCAGCGGGAACAGTTGGCCAGGGCGGCGGCTGTCGCCGTTCT
>NZ_DJTK01000047.1:0-4508 GCF_002438225.1 Pseudomonas sp. UBA6310
GCCGTAGGGGGTGCCTTGCGCAGCTTCGCCGGTCTGCCGGTGCGCGCGGCCCACCCTGCGCATTTACGACGCCAATGTAGGGTGGGGCGAGTTGTCGCGCACTGCGCGCCTCGATACATCCTCCGGGGCTGGCCGTAGGGTGCGCCATGCGCACCTTCCGCGTTCCGCCGGTACGCGCGGCGCCCCTATGGCTTCGAGGTGCGCAGCGGCAGCAGCTGCGCCACGCCCCAGGCGATCTCCGCGAGCAGGAACGGCAGCAGGATCAGGCTCGCGCCCTGGCTCAGGGCGTAGGCCTGCCAGAGCGCGAACAGCACCCGCCCGGCGGCGTCGTAGCGGCCCAGGCGCACCTGCGGATCGCGGATGCGCAGCACTGCCCAGACGCAGACGATCGAGCCCATCAGGTTGGCCATCAGCAGCTGCACAGGCCCGAATTCGCCCAGCTCGCCGGGAATCCCGAAACGCGCGGCGATGGCCGCCAGGGCGCCGTGCAGCAGGACGAAGGTCCAGGGCGTGGCGAAGGCGGCGCTGACGATCAGATCGTACCAGGCGCTGGCGCGAACCAGTTGGCGATAGTGTTGCGTGCTCCACATGGGCGAATCCTCGGATGAAAGAGCGCGCAGCCTGGAGCCTGGAGTAAGCTCCAGGGTCAAGCCCTTTTCCGGAGTCCCGCCATGCGCATCGGCGAACTGGCGCAAAGCACCGCGGTGAGCCGCGACAGCCTGCGTTTCTACGAACGCCTCGGGCTGATCGGTTCGCGCCGCAGCGCCAACGGCTATCGCGACTACCCGCTGCAGGCCCGCGAGCTGGTGCTCTACATCAAGACCGCGCAACGCCTGGGTTTCAGCCTGGCCGAGATCGGCAGCAACCTGGCCGGCGTGCAGTGCGCCAGCGACCCGGACGCCGCCGTGCGCGTCCTGCTTGGCGACAAGCTGGCGCGGGTCGACCAGCAGATCGACGAGCTGCAGCAACTGCGCGCGGAATTGCAGAAACGCCTGGGCAACGACTGCCCGCTGGGCCGTGACGAAGGGCCGGGCTGAATGCGCCGGTACGGAACGATCGCCACGCAACCCGCTCCCACAGTCGAGGCCAACGACGGCCAGACGCAGACGAGGGCACTACCCTGGAAAGCCTGATCAAGCTGTTCCCCTGGCTGCGAGCGGTAAACCGCAGCAGCTGGGGCCCGGACCTCGGCGCCGGCCTGCTCGGCGCGGTGTTGGCGCTGCCGCAGGGCGTCGCCTTCGCCACCCTGGCCGGGCTGCCGCCGCAGTACGGCGTGTATGGCGCGGTGCTGCCGTGCATCATCGCGGCGCTGTTCGGCTCCAGCCGGCACGTGGTGACGGGACCGAACAACGCCAACTCGCTCGCCCTGTTCGCCGCGCTGTCGCCGCTGGCGCTGGCCGGCACGCCGCAGTACATCGACCTGGCCCTGGCGGTGACGGTGATGGTCGGCCTGCTGCAGCTGCTGGTCGGCGCCTTCCGCCTCGGCGCGCTGGCCAATTTCATCTCGCCCTCGGTGCTGCTGGGGTTCATGTCCGGCGCGGCGGTGCTGATCGGCCTGTACTCGCTCAAGGATTTCTTCGGCATCGTGCTGCCGCGCGACGGCTCGCCGTACTTCCTGCTGCACTACATCCTCCAGCACCCGAGCGCCATTCACTGGCCGACGCTGGGCATCGGCCTGCTCTCGCTCGGCGCGACCCTGCTGCTGCGCCGGCTGCGGCCGCGCTGGCCGTACATGCTGGTGGGGCTGCTGGCGGGTTGCCTGGCGGCGTTCGTCATCGACTGGCTGAAGCCCGGCCTGCACGCCGGCATCAGCACGGTGGGCGCGATGCCCTCGGCGCTGCCGCCGTTCCATTTGCCGGACGTCGGTTTCACCGACCTCGCCAACCTGTCGTCGATCGCCGTGGCGCTGACTCTGGTCGCGCTGGGCCAGTCGCTGTCGATCAGCAAGGCGCTGGCGCAGCGCTCAGGGCAGCGCATCGACGTCAACCGCGAGTTCATCGGCCAGGGCCTGGCCAACGGCATCGGCGGCTTCTTCTCCTCCTACGTGTCCTGCGGCTCGCTGAACCGCTCGCTGCCCAGCTACGAGGCCGGCGCGCGCACGCCGCTGGCGGCGGTGTTCTCGGCACTGCTGCTGGTCCTGCTGGTGAGTTTCGGTGGCGCCCTGATTGCGCAGATTCCGCTGGCGGCGATTGCCGCGATGCTGCTGCTGGTGGCCTGGAACCTGGTCGACGGGGCGCGCTGGCGGCACGTCCTGCGCACCAGCCGCAGCGAGGCGCTGGTGGCCGCGGTGACCTTCATGGCGACCCTGACCATCCCGCTTGACCGCGCGGTGCTGCTCGGCACACTGGTCTCGCTGATGGTCTACCTGTACCGCTCGGCACATCCGGCGGTGCGCGTGCTGCTGCCCGACCCGAACGATCCGGGCCGCCGCTTCACGCCGCTGGAAGACCTGCATCCGGTGCCGGAGGAGTGCCCGCAGCTCAAGCTGGTGCGCATCGAAGGCTCGATCTTCTTCGGCGCCGCCGCGCACGTCGGCGACTACCTGCAGCAGTTCCGCGACCGGCACCCGCAGCAGAAGCACGCGCTGTTCATGACCAAGAGCATGAATTTCATCGACCTGGCCGGCAACGACCTCTGGGAACACGAACTCAAGCAGCGCCGCAGCGCGGGCGGCGACCTGTACTTCCACCGCCCGCGCGCGCCGGTGCTGGAGCTGTTCGCCCGCAGCGGGCTGCTCGGCCGCCTCGGCCGCGACCACGTGTTCGCCTCCAAGGACCAGGCGCTGAAGGCGATCTACCCGCACCTGGACTCGGCGATCTGCCGCACCTGCAACGCGCGCGCCTTCACCGAATGCGCGCAACGCGCCGCACAGGCCCCTGGGACGGACCCGCCGCTGATCGCCCGCCAGTGAAAGGGCCGCCGCCAAGGGATGACAACGCGCGGCGAAGCCCTTATCTTCGCCGCGCCCTCCACCAAGAAGGCACCTGGATCAGCAGACAGGAAAACTGAGCTGGCTAACCTGAACCTACACGTCAGAGGAGCCGGCCCATGGCTGCTACCCGCATCTGGATCAAGAACCCCCTCGCCCTGTTCACCGCCACGACCTCCACCGCCACCGGCGGCCTGGTGATCGAGGACGGCGTCATCGTGCAACTGCTGGCCGCCGGGGAAGCGCCCGCCGCGCCCTGCGGGCAGGTCTTCGACGCCCGCGAGCACGTCGTGTTGCCGGGGCTGATCAACACCCACCATCACTTCTACCAGACGCTCACCCGCGCCTGGGCGCCGGTGGTCAACCAGCCGCTGTTCCCCTGGCTGAAGACGCTCTACCCGGTGTGGGCGCGGCTGACACCGGAAAAGCTCGCGGTGGCCAGCACGGTGGCGCTGACCGAGCTGCTGCTCTCCGGCTGCACCACCGCGGCGGACCATCACTACCTGTTCCCCGACGGCCTGGAAGAGGCCATCGACGTGCAGGTCGAGGCGGTCCGCGCGCTGGGCATGCGCGCCATGCTCACCCGTGGCTCGATGAGCCTCGGCGAGAAGGACGGCGGCCTGCCGCCGCAGCAGACGGTGCAGCAGGGCCAGGTGATCCTCGACGACAGCCTGCGGCTGATCCGCCGCTACCACGAGCGCGGCGACGGCGCCCGGGTGCAGATCGCCCTGGCGCCCTGCTCGCCGTTCTCGGTGACCACCGAGATCATGAGCGCCAGCGCCGCGCTGGCCGAGGCCGAGGACGTGCGCCTGCACACCCACCTCGCCGAGACGCTGGACGAGGAGGACTTCTGCCTGCAGCGCTTCGGCCTGCGCACCGTGGACTATCTGGACAGCGTCGGCTGGCTCGGCCCGCGCACCTGGCTGGCCCACGGCATCCACTTCAACCCGGACGAGATCGCCCGCCTCGGCGCCGCCGGCACCGGCATCTGCCATTGCCCGAGCTCGAACATGCGCCTGGCTTCGGGCATCTGCCCGACCGTCGAACTGGAAGCGGCCGGCGCGCCGATCGGCCTGGGCGTCGACGGTTCGGCCTCCAACGACGCTTCCAACATGATCCTCGAGGCCAAGCAGGCGCTGTACCTGCAGCGCCTGCGCTACGGCGCCGAGCGAATAACCCCGGAACTGGCGCTGGGTTGGGCCACGCGCGGTTCGGCGAAGCTGCTCGGACGCCACGACATCGGTGAGCTGGCGCTGGGCAAGCAGGCGGACCTTGCGCTGTTCAAACTCGACGAACTGCGCTTCTCCGGCAGCCACGACCCGCTCTCGGCGCTGCTGCTGTGCGGCGCCGACCGCGCCGACCGGGTGATGGTCGGCGGCCAGTGGCGGGTGATCGACGGCCAGGTCGAAGGCCTCGACCTGCCGGCGCTGATCGCCCGCCACCGCGAAGCCGCCAGGGCACTGATCGCCGGCTGACACGGCCGTCCGATGGCGAGGGGCAGCCCCCTGGTCCAGGCGCCGTAGGGGGATGACGCCGTTTTCATCCACCGTTACCGCGCCCGGTGGATCGATGAAGCGCG
>NZ_DJTK01000047.1:4688-14935 GCF_002438225.1 Pseudomonas sp. UBA6310
GGTGGATCGATGAAGCGCGATCCACCCTACAAAAAGCGGCAACCCGCTTTAGGGTGGATGACGCGCCGCTCAGCCGCTGCCCAGCAGCAGCCCGGCCAGCGCGCCGGCGGCCAGCAGCCACAGCGGGTGGACGCGGGTGAAGACGTCGAACAGCGTCACCAGCAGCGCGATGGCGAACAGCAGCCAACTGGTCGCGGTGGCCTGCACCAGCAGCAGCGCGCTGGCGGCGACCAGGCCGATGGTCACCGGCAGCAGGCCGACCTGTACGTGACGGCGCCAGGGGTGATCCTTGAAGCGCTGCCACAGGTGCAGGACGAACAGGGTCAGCAGCGACGAGGGGATGAACTTGGCCAGCGAGGCCACCAGCATTCCGCTCCAGCCGGCGACATGCCAGCCGATCAGCGGCACCACCATCATGTTCGGTCCCGGCGCCGCGCGGGCCAGGGCGAACAGTGCGCCGAAGTCGGCGGCGGACATCCAGTGATGTACGTCCACCACCTGCCGTTGCATCTCCGGCAGCACCGTGTTGCCGCCACCGAAGGCCAGCAGCGAGAGCTGGGTGAAGATGACCGCCAGGGCAAACAGCGTCTCGCTCACCGGCTGCGCCCCGCGGCGATCAGCACGCTCAACGGCGTCAGCACCAGCATCACCCCCAGCAGCGGCAGCTGCAGCACGCCGAGCGCGACGAAGGCCAGCAGCGCGACGCCGATGGCCACCGGCTGGCCGCGCAACGGCCTGGCCATCTTCACCGCCATCGACACCATCAACCCGGCCGCCGCCGCGGCGAGCCCGGCGAACAGGTGGCGGATGTGCGGGTCGTCGTGGAAGCGCTCGTAGATCACACCGAGGCCGATGACGATGGCCGTCGGCCCGGCCACCAGCCCGAGCAGCGCCGCCAGCGCCCCGGCGACGCCCCGGAAGCGCGCGCCCACGGCCACCGAGAGGTTGATGACGTTGCCGCCGGGCAGGAACTGGCAGAGCCCGAGCAGCTCGGTGAACTCCTCCTCGCCGAGCCAGCGCCGGCGCTCCACCAGGGCGCGGCGCGCCAGCGGCAGGGCGCCGCCGAAGGAGGTCAGGCCGAGGCCTAGAAAGCCGAGGAACAGCGCGGTGCAACTCGGCCGCTGCGTTGCCGTGGTGGGTTCGGGTTCGCTCAAGCGATGTCTCCGGTCAGGGCGGCGCCGCTCACGCCGCGCCGGTCTTGTGGTCGGTGCGCCAGTTGCGCCACTGGTAGATCAGCGTGCCGAGCAGGGCGTAGCCCGCGGCCATCGCCAGCAGCACCAGGATGTGCGGGCCGACGGCGCCCAGCGGCAGGTCCATCTGGTTCATTTCCGCCACCGCACGGATGGTCCAGGTCGACGGAATCGCGTTGGCCAGCAGCAGAACCCAGTTGGGCATCGCCTGCGGCGGCCAGGTGTAGCCGGCGAGGTAGAACAGCGGCAGGGTGACGAAGGTGAGCGTCAGGTACACCGCCTCCTCCGAGGGCAGCAGTTCGGCGAGGAACTCGCTGAACGCCAGGACCGCCAGCAGGAACGGCAGGACGATGCCCAGCAGCGCCCAGAACGGCGAGGTCTGGCGGAAGCCGAAGATGTACGGCCAGATCACGTAGAGCAGCATCGCCAGGACGATCCAGATCAGCAACTGCGCCGCGTAGCGTCCCAGCCGGGTGGACAGCGGCTGACGCAGCGAGCGCGGGGTGCCGCCGCGCAGGTTGAGGCTGACCCGCGTGCTCGACAGCAGCAGGCCATGCTGCAGGATCAGCGTGACCAGCCCCGGCAGGACGATGGCGGCGAAGCTGGCGCCGGGGTTGTACAGATCGACCAGGCGCGCCACCAGCGGATCGAGCAGGGTCTGCGTCTGCACCGTGGAAAAACCGCTGCGCGCGAGCAGCTCGCCGTTGTGGTCGCGCAGCAGCTGGTTATAGGTGGCGCTGATGTCCTGCTGGATCTGCCCGTTGGCGATGCGGTTGGTGGCGTCACCGAACACCGGGACCACCAGCTGTTCACCGCGCAGCAGACGCTTCTCGAAATCCACCGGGATGACGATCACCGCGAAGAGCTGGCGCCAGGCCAGGTCGGCCTGCGCCGCGGGCAGGTCGGCATAGGCCCGCACGCCGATCTTCGGCGCCGCGTCGAGCATCCGCGCCAGCTCGCGGCTGGCGCTGCTGTGGTCCATATCGATCACCGCCACCGGCAGGTCGTCGATGGTGCGCCCCAGGTAGGGCGTGGAGGCGAAGCACACGGTGAGCACCAGCAGCAGCCAGAGCGGCTTGCCCAGCATGTTCTTCAGGCTCTGACACAGGACGTTCCAGAAGTTTTCCATGGGCTCCTCGCTACGCCGGGCTGAAATCGAGGCGCTTGCGCAGCCGCTGCTTGGCGATCATGTAGGTGACCAGCGGATACAGCGACAGCTTGAGGCAGGCGTAGGCGCCCGAGTTGGCCGGCGCCTCGCGGAGGAACTGGTCGAACAGCCCGTTCAGGCAGTGGGTCAGCGGCTCGAGGTAGCTGATCGCCTGGGCCGGCAGCGGCATCGCCAGGGTCGGGATGAGCACGCCCGAATAGGTCTGCGCGATGCCGATCAGCATGCCCACCAGCGAGTAGGCGGAGAAGCGGTTGGCGGTGAAGATGAACAGCAGCAGCCCGATCGCCTGCGCGGCGACGACGTAGCAGAGGGTGATCGCCAGCATCCAGCCGACGCTGCCCTTGATCACCGCGCCGTTGAGCACCACCAGCAGGAACAGCTCGACCATCAGCAGCGTCGAGAACAGCAGCGTGTAGGGCGCCAGCTTGCCCAGCAGGCGCACGCCGAGCGCCTTGGCACGCAGAATGTGCGGCGAGCTGGCGCGCAGCTCGGGCGCCTCGCGGGCGAGCACATGGATGGTGGCGATGATCACGAACAACTGCAGCAGGTGCACGATGGCGGCGAACTGCTGGTAGTAGATGTAGTTGCCGCTGGCGTTGTAGAGGCTCTCGAAGCTCACGCTGACACTGGCCAGGCTCGGCACCGGCTTGCCCATGCCGGCGGCGAGCACCGGGCGCACCTGCTGGTCGAGCAGCGCGGCGAGGCCGGCGAAGTCCTGGGTCGAGTAGAAACCGGCGGCGTAGAACAGCGAGTTGTAATAGAACTGCACGCTCGGGCGGCGCCCGGCGAGCACGTCCTTCTCGAAATCGCGCGGGACGTAGAGCAGGCCGTACTGATCGGCTGCCTGCGTGTGCCGCAGCGCCTCCGGCAGCCCGGCGGTCTGGGTCACCAGTTGCGCGTGGGGGCCGGCATCGAGCTGGCGCAACAGCTGCCGCGACAGGCTGCTGTGGTCCTCGTCGACCACCGACACGGGCATGTCCTGCAGGGTGCCGGCCTTGTAGATGCCGCTGATCACCACGAACAGCAGCAGCGGCCAGATCCAGCCGAGCCAGTGAATGGTCCAGCTGCGCGTCGCCAGCCGGGTCTCGGTATTGAACGCCTGGACGAAGCGCCAGGCGTCGCGCTTCAGTTGCTCGACCAGTGCCACAGCGCGCTCATCCCCGGGCGCAGCCCTTCGACCGGTTGTTCGGGGTACAGCCGCACTTCGAAGGTCTTGAGGTCGAAGTCGCCGGTGGCGCGGGTCGCACGCTTGGTGGCGAAGTCGCCCAGCGGCGCGATGTAGCCGACTTTGGCCTGCACCTCGCGGTCTCCCAACGCCGGCACCCGCAGGGCGACCAGGTCACCCTTGCGCACCCCGGCGAGGATGTCCTCGCGCAGGTTGAAGACGAAGTAGCTCTGCGACAGGCGCACCAGGGTCAGCAACGGGCTGTAGGCATTCACCAGGGTGCCCTGCTCGGCGGGGATCGAACCGACCTCGCCGTCCACCGGGGCGCGCACCTGCAGGTCGTCGGCCTGCGCCTGGAGCTGCTGCAGCTGTGCCTCGGCGCCGGCCAGCGCCGCGGACAGCGCTTCGCGGCGTTCGTCGCGATCGCCGCTTTCGCCCTTGGCGAGGTTGGCGCGGGCGCTGTTGACCTGCTCGCGGGCGACGTCGCGCTGGCGCCGCGCGTCGTCCAGCTGGCTGGCCGAGTAGAACCCCTTAGCCGCCAGTTCGGAGAGCCGCTGGAAGTCGCGCTCGGCATTGCGCAGGGTGGTCTCCGCCTCCGAAACCCCGGCGCGCAGCACCCGCAGGTCTTCCTCGCGGGTGCCGTTGTCGGACTCCTGGACTTGCGCCTGGGCCTCGGCGCGCGCCGCCTCCAGGCCGGCGACCTGGGCCTCGATCTCGGGGCTGGAAATGCTCACCAGCAGGTCGCCCTGCTTCACGTCGTCGCCGCGCTGCACGTGGAGGGTGGCGACGCGGCCGTGGGCCTTGGAGGACACCACGACGCTGATGGCGTCGGCTTCGCCCTGCAGCAGCAGCGGTTCGCGATGCAGGCGCAGGTAAAGGGTGATGCCGACGATGCAGAGCAGCAGCAACGGCGCGAAGAGTTTCCATCCTTTCATTGAGCGGATACCTTGAGCCTGCGGACGAGGGCGGTAGGCGCGTTGCCTGCGGACCACGATAGCCAACGCGGCGGCAGGCGGGTGGCACCGACGGTAAGACAATGGCGCCAGCAGCAGACCGGACGGGGCCGCGCGCAGGCCCGACGGCGGTGGCTGCATCCAGACCAATGTCTGCCTGACACATCAGCTATCAAATTCACTGGCCGTCAAACTACCCTAACCCGCCACTGCGGTCATCTGCCGCACCTTGTGCGCCGAATCCTAGAAATGCAGGTCGCGCGCCTCGCCCCGGTAAAGCGCCGGCATCCGCGCCCAGCGCCGCCGGCGCAGTTCGCGCGGGCTGTGTCCGAAGTGCTCGCGGACCATCCGCGAGAAGTGGCAGGGACTCTTGAAGCCGCACTGGTAGGCGATGTCGGCCATGCTGCGGGTCGACTGGATCAGCAGTTCCTCGGCGCTGTTCAGGCGCACCTGCCAGAGGTACTGCATCGGCGGCATGCCCAGCTGGTCGTTGAACAGCCGGCTCAGGTGCTGCGCGCTGAGGCAGGCGTAGGCGGCGATCTCGTCGAGGTTGCAGGGCGCCGCGTAGTGCCGCTCGATGTAGCTCTTCGCTCGCGCTACCGAGCGGTGCAGGGCGCCGGCGCGCTCCGGCAGCAGGCCGAGCTGACGCAGGCATTCGTAGAACACGCCCTTCGCCAGCACGTCACGCAGCGCCTCGGCCTGTCCCGGCTGCTCCTTCTCCAGTTGCAGGCCCATGCCCAGCAGCGATTTCAGCCGTGCACTGGCCTCGAAGGCGCCGAAGCTGCGTTGCAGCAGGCGCTGGTTGTCCGGGGTGTCGAGGAATTCGCCGGTCTCGCACCAGCTCGCATGGCAGTGCAGATCGCCGGGAAAGCGCTGCAGCACCGTCTCGCGGCAATACACCAGGCAGGCCTGGCCGGCGCTCAGCTCGACGCGCCGGCCGTCGATGTCAAGGCGGCTGCGCCCGGCGTCGATCATCGCCAGCCACAGATAGGGGCCGCGCAGCGGGCCGTAACTGCCGCCGCGCTCGTAGGTGGTTTCGCCGAAACGAAACAGCTGGTCTTCGGTGAACAATTTCATCGCATGCATGGCCTCGCCGGCTTTTTTTGCTGATCAGGCGATCAAGTTGCGTGCCAGTAACGGAAATTGACTGGGATGAACACGCTCTTGGCTGCAGCCGGGCAATCGGCCTGCGGCGGATTGTCCGTTCCTCGAGCAATTCCTAGTGTCGGGCCACCTTGATCGACGTGCCCGGTGCCCCATGAAAAACAGAAGAATCAGAACCGCCCTCGCCCTCCTCCCCTCGCTGCTGGCGGGCCATGCCCTCGCCGAAAGCCCGCCGCCGTTGCAGATGAGCTTCGTCTACGGCGGCCCGGCGAGCAATCCGGTGGGCTGGGTGCACGGCCACGAAGTGGCCCGGCAGGCGCTGCAGCAGGAAATGCCCACGCTGAAGACCGGCTATGTGGAGAAGGTCAGCGGCAACAGCGACGCGCAGAGCGTGCTGAGCCAGCTGTCGCGCCAGGGCAATCAGTTGATCGTCGGCGCCTCGTTCAGCTTCATGAACCCACTGATGCAGGCGGCCAGGCAGAATCCGAAGGTGGTCTACCTCTGCGCCTCCTGCTACAAGCAGGCGCCCAACGTCGGCAACTACCTGGCCGCCACCTACCAGGGCCGCTTCATCGCCGGCATCCTCGCCGGGCACATGAGCAAGACCGGCGTCGCCGCCTACATCGGCAGCTACCCGTTGCCGGAGGTGATCCGCGATGTCAACGCCTTCCTCCTCGGCATGCGCACGGTCAATCCGCAGGCGACCCTGCGCGTGGTCTGGGTCAACACCTGGGACGACCCGCAGAAGGAGATGGAAGCGGCGCAGCTGCTGATCGGCCAGGGTGCCGACGTGCTCACCGCGCACAACGACGGTGCGTCGGTGGTGATGGCCGCCGAGCGCGCCGGGGTCTACAGCGTCGGCTACGGCTCGGACATGAGCAGCTTCGGGCCGAAAGGCCAGCTCACCGCCATCGTGCAGAACTGGGCACCCTACTTCCGCCAGCAGGTGCAGGCGGTCGAGGCCGGCACCTTCAAGGGCGGCGACTACTGGGGCGACGTGGCCGATGACGTGGTCACCCTTTCGCCGTTCAACGCGGCGATCCCGCAGGCCGCGCAGGACGATGCCAACGCCATGCTCGAACAGCTGCGCGAACGCCGCCGCGACGTCTTCGTCGGCCCGCTGCGCGATCAGAGCGGCAAGCAAGTGGTCGCCGCCGGCGTCACCCTCGGTCACGCCGAACTGGCCGGGATGAACTACTTCGTCGAAGGCGTGACCGGGAGCCTGCAATGAGCGCACGCACGGACAACGCCTTCGACCAGTGGTACATGCTGGCCATGAGTGAGGAGCTGGCGCCGCAGCAAGCGCGCCGCTATCAGTTGCTCGGCCTGCCGGTGGTGCTCTGGCGCGGCGAGCACGAGGCGCGCGCCTGGCTGGACCAGTGCCCGCACCGTGGCGCCGCGCTGTCGCTCGGCGCGGTCAGCGGCGAGAACCTGGCCTGCCCGTACCACGGCTGGCAGTTCGACGCCGCCGGCCGCTGTCGCCACTACCCCGCGCACCCCGGCCGCGAACCGTCGGAGCAGGCGCGGGTACGCAGCTTCCACTGCCTCGAGCAGGACGGCTGCCTGTGGGTCTGCCCGGGCACGCCGCGGCGACCGCCGCCGCGCCTGCCGGAGGTCGGCGACCCGGCCTACCGCAGCTTGCTGGTCTGCGAAACCACGGTGGCGGCGAATGCCTACCGGGTGATCGAGAACTTCCTCGACATGGCGCATTTCGGCTTCGTCCACCCCGGCACCCTGGGCGCCGGCGACGACGGGGAAATCGCCGCGTATCGCCTCGAAACCCACGACGACGGCTTCATCGCCCGCGACTGCCGGGTGATCCAGCGCCAGGGCAACCTACAGGCGCAAGGTCCGTCGGAGGTGCTCTACGACTACGAGCTGATCGCCCTGACCAGCGCGGTGCTGCACAAGAAGGGCGCGGACGGCGCCCGCGCCTCCGACGTGATCCGCCTGTTCGTGGTGCCGCTGGACGAAGAACGCAGCCAGTTGCGCATGCACCTGAGCTACGACTACGCCGAGGCGGTGAGCGAAGCGGACGTGATCGCCTTCAACCGGAGCATCCTGCAGGAAGACGTGCCGATCCTCGAATCGCAGCGGCCGGTGCGGTTGCCGCTGCATACCGCGCTGGAAGTCAGCCAGCCGGCGGACCTCAGCAGCATCCAGTACCGGCGGCACCTGAAGCGCCTGCAGATCGGCTATGGCGTCTGCTGACGACCGCCGTACGCGGCCCGAGCGTTCAGAGCCCCAGCAGCGACAGCATGATGAAGGTGGCGAACAGCACGAAGTGGGTCATGCCCTCGATGGCGTTGGTCTCGCCATCGTTGAGGTTGATCGCCGCGACGATCAGGGTGATGAGCACCATCACCGTCTGCACCGGCGTCATCGCCATCTCGAACGGCTGGCCGGTGTAAAGCGCCATGGCCTCCATCACCGGCACGGTGAGGATCACCGTCGACAGGGACGCGCCGAGGGCGATGTTGACCACCGACTGCATGCGGTTGGCCAGCGCGGCGCGCAGGGCGGTGAGGATTTCCGGGCTGGCGGAGATCGCCGCCACCAGGATCGCGGCGATCACCGGCGGCGCGCCGCTGCCCTCCAGGCCGGTGCTCAGCGCCTTGGACATCACCTCGGCGAGGGCGCCGATCACCACCACGCCCACGCAGAGCATGGCGATCGACAGACTGCGGCTACCGCCGGCGGGGTGTTCGGCGGCGACGCCGCCCTTGCGGGCCTTCTTCTCCGGGTAGCTGTAGCTGAAGAAGTAGCTGTGCGCGCCGACCTGCATGCGCAGGAACACGCCGTAGAGCACCAGCATCGCGCCGATGGTGAAGATCGAGTAGAGGTGCCACTTCTCGCTGGGGATGAACTCCGGCACCACCATGGAGATGCCCATGGCAGTGAGGATCATCACGCTGTAGGTGCGCGCCGAGTCGTCGTTGTACGGTTGCTCGCCGTGCTTGAAGCCGCCGAGCAGCGCGGCCAGGCCGAGGATGCCGTTGAGGTCGAGCATCACCGCCGCGTAGATGGTGTCGCGCACCAGCGTCGGCGACGGCTCGTGGCTCATCAGGATGGCCAGGATCACCACTTCGACGAGCACCGCGGAGAGCGTCAGGATCATCGTGCCGTAGGGGTCGCCGACCTTTTCCGCGAGCACTTCGGCGTGGTGGGCGACGCGCATCGAGGCACAGACGATGGCGCCGATCAGCACGCCGGCGGTGATCAGCGCGCTGCCGCGACCGGCGTCCAGAAGCGTGCCTTCCAGGGCGTAGGCGGCAATCGTGGCGACGATCGCCAGCAGGGTCAGTTTCTCGTCTTTGAGCAGCGCAAGCATGGTGGCCGGAATCCTTCTTGATCGATGATCGCCACGCACCAGCGCATGGCGGCCTGTGCTTCCCATGCACCAGCCCGGCCCATCTCGCTTCGCGCGAGGCCGGGTTCGCGAGCGCGCTGACGGCGCCGCCGGGTTATTTGTCTAGTTGGTCAGCTTTTTGCAATCATCCGGCAGCCCCAGGGCCGACACGCAAAACATACGAACAAGGAGCCTCACCCATCATGCAGAAGAAGTCGAAGAAAACCATGCTGCGCGCACTCGTCGCCGCCCTCGGATTCAGCGCCACCCTCGGGGCCTACGCCGCCGATCCGCTGAAGGTCGGCTTCGTTTACGTCGGCCCGGTTGGCGACCACGGCTGGACCTACCAACACGAACTGGGCCGCCGCGCGGTCGCCGAAAAGTTCGGCGACAAGGTCGAGACCAGCTTCGTCGAGAACGTCGCCGAAGGCGCCGACGCCGAACGCGTCATCCGCAACATGGCCAAAGGCGGTTACGACCTGATCTTCACCACCTCGTTCGGCTACATGAACCCGACCGCCAAGGTTGCCAAGCAGTTCCCCAAAGTGGTGTTCGATCACGCCACCGGCTACAAGCAGGACAAGAACCTCGGCACCTACCTGTCGCGCTCCTATGAAGGCCGCTACGTCGGCGGTTTCCTCGCCGCCAAGATGACCAAGAGCAAGGTCGTCGGCTACGTCGCCTCGATGCCGATCCCGGAAGTCATCCGCGACATCAACTCGATCCAGCTGGCGTTGGACAAGTACAACCCCGGCACCGAAATCAAGGTGGTATGGGTCAACTCCTGGTTCGATCCGGGCAAAGAGGCTGACGCCGCCAACGCCCTCATCGACCAGGGCGCCGACGTGATCTTCCAGCACACCGACAGCCCCGCGCCGATCCAGGCCGCCGAGCGTCGTGGCGTCTACTCCATCGGCTACGCCTCGGACATGGCCCACTTCGGCCCGAAAGCCGTGCTGACCTCCATCGTCAACAACTGGGCGCCCTACTACATCAAGGAAACCCAGGCGGTCATGGACGGCACCTGGAAATCCGAGGACTTCTGGGGCGGCCTGCATGACGACACCATCGAACTGCCGATCAGCGACCTGGTGCCGGCCGACGTGAAAGCCGAAGCCGAAACCATCATCGCCAGCATCAAGGACGGTTCCTTCCACCCGTTCACCGGTCCGATCAAGGACCAGGCCGGCACCGTGCGCATTCCCGCCGGCGTCACCGCCAGCAATGCCGACCTCGCCGGCATGAACTTCTACGTGCAAGGCATCAAGGCCGAGCTGCCGAAGTAAGCCCCCGCCTGGCCGACCGGGTCGGCCAGGCA
>NZ_DJTK01000047.1:15183-17425 GCF_002438225.1 Pseudomonas sp. UBA6310
CCGGGAAGGCCATGCCGCCGCCCGCCGCCTCGTCGGAATCGATTGATGCCTCGCGAATGACGAGGCCAAACTTGCGAAAATCGCCAGAAGTCGTGCCGTCCCTCCTCGTCGACGGGGAGAACCGCACACAGGGGCCGGACCATTCCGTCCGACCTCAAATCGCTGCCCGGTACGAGAAGACTCGCAGCACCCGCTTTTCGGAGCACACATGAACTCACTCCCGATCATCGACATCAGCCCCCTCTACGGTCCGGACGAAAGCGCCTGGGCCGACGTCGCCCAGCAGATCGACGCCGCCTGCCGCGACTTCGGATTCCTCTATATCAAGGGCCATCCGATCCCGGCGGAGCGCATCGAAGCGCTGCTTTCCGCCGCCCGGACCTTCTTCGAGAGTCCGCTGGAAGAGAAGCTGAAGATCGACATCACGCAGACGAGCCACCACCGCGGCTACGGGGCCATCGCCACCGAGCAGCTCGACCCGGCGCTGCCCAGCGACCTCAAGGAAACCTTCGACATGGGCCTCGACCTGCCCGCGTCGCATCCCGACGTGCTGGCCGGCAAGCCGCTGCGCGGCACCAACCGCCACCCGCAGCAGGACGGCTGGCGCGAGCTGTTCGAGCAGCATTACAACGACATGCAGGACCTGGCCAAGACCCTGCTGCGCGCCATCGCCATGGCCCTGGACATCGAGCGCGACTTCTTCGACAAGCGCTTCGAGCAGCCGGTCAGCGCCTTCCGCGTGATCCACTACCCGCCGCGCCAGACCGCCACCAGCCCCGACCAGCAGGGCGCCGGCGCGCACACCGACTACGGCTGCGTGACGGTGCTCTACCAGGACCCGGCCGGCGGCCTGCAGGTGCAGAACGTCAATGGCGAATGGATCGACGCGCCCTACGTCGAGGGCACCTTCGTGATCAACATCGGCGACATGATGGCGCGCTGGAGCAACGACCGTTACAAGTCGACGCCGCACCGGGTGATCAGCCCGCTGGGCGTGCACCGCTACTCGATGCCGTTCTTCGCCGAGCCGCACCCGGACACCGTGGTCGCCTGCCTGCCGAACTGCTCCGACGCCAGCAACCCGCCGAAGTACCCGGCGACCACCTGCGCCGAATGGCTGCTGTCGCGCTTCGCCGCGACCTACGCCTACCGTCGCGAGTTGGAAGCCGAAGCCGTCTGACGGCGATCTCCGGGAGCGTCGCCGCGCTCCCGGACCACCACGGCGCGGCCCTTTGCCGCGCCACGGTTGGTAAACTGGCAAAAACCGCCTGAGAGAGAACCCCATGTACGACTGGCTGAACGCCCTGCCCAAGGCCGAACTGCACCTGCATCTCGAGGGTTCGCTGGAGCCCGAGCTGCTCTTCGCCCTGGCCGAGCGCAACAAGATCACGCTGCCCTGGGGCGACGTGGAAAGCCTGCGTGGCGCCTACGCGTTCAACAACCTGCAGGAGTTCCTCGACCTCTACTACCAGGGCGCCAACGTGCTGCGCCACGAACAGGACTTCTACGACCTGACCTGGGCCTACCTGGAAAAGTGCAAGGCGCAGAACGTCATCCACACCGAACCCTTCTTCGACCCGCAGACCCACACCGACCGTGGCGTGCCCTTCGAGGTGGTGCTCGACGGCATCGCCGGCGCGCTCAAGGACGGTCGCGACAAGCTGGGCATCAGCAGCGGACTGATCCTCAGCTTCCTGCGCCACCTGAGCGAGGACGAAGCCCAGGCCACCCTCGACCAGGCCCTGCCGTTCCGCGACGCCTTCGTCGCCGTCGGCCTGGACAGCTCCGAGGTCGGCCATCCGCCGAGCAAGTTCCGCCGCGTGTTCGACCGCGCCCGCGCCGAAGGCTTCCTCACCGTCGCCCACGCCGGCGAGGAAGGCCCGCCCGAATACATCTGGGAAGCGCTGGACCTGCTCAAGGTCAGCCGCATCGACCACGGCGTGCGCGCCGCGGAAGACCCGAGACTGATCGAGCGACTGATCGACGAACAGATCCCGCTCACCGTGTGCCCGCTGTCCAACACCAAGCTCTGCGTGTTCGACGACATGAGCCAGCACAACATCCTCGATTTGCTCGAGCGCGGCGTGAAGGTGACGGTGAATTCGGACGACCCGGCCTACTTCGGCGGCTACGTCACGGAGAACTTCCAGGCCCTGCACGAGAGCCTCGGCATGACCCAGGACCAGGCCAGGCGCCTGGCGCAGAACAGCCTGGACGCGCGCCTGGCGTAACCCCGCCAGCG